>JBBRKU010000190.1:0-5137 GCA_038231735.1 Actinomycetales bacterium
CCACCGGATCCACCAACCTCATTGTGGTGATGTGGCTGCGTTCGGTGGCGGACGTGCTGACCGCGGAACTGGCCATGGCGGAGCGTGTCCGGGAGCTGGAACTGGTGGAGAGTGCCGTGATCTTGAACACCTCCAAACGGGTCGGCTGGCGCCTGAACCCGGACGGGACGGCCACCGGCGCCGTCGACCTGCCCGCCGGGCCCACCGAACCGGCGCGGCTGGAGTTCCCGGCCTGATAGACTCAAACCACTTGAAGCGCGTATTCCGCCTTTCATGCGTCGATGAACGCGTTGATTCCGTCCCGCACAGTCTTAATACGACACAGTCTTAATTCGAACTAGCTTTTCAAACGAGACTTTCTCCATGTGGCCACATCCGGTGGCCGCTCACATGGAACCGCGGTAGACATCTTCTGGCATTTCTTCGGCGAATCCCGATGCCGACCGGCATCCGGGCCACGTAACCGAAAGTCGCTCACCTTACATGACTACTTTTTCCAGCCTTGGCGTGCCCAAGGCCCTTGCCGCTTCCCTTGCCGCCAACGGCATCGAAGAGGCGTTCCCCATCCAGGTCAAGACCCTGCCGGACACGCTGGCCGGCCGCGATGTCCTGGGCCGGGGCCGCACCGGCTCCGGCAAGACCATCGCCTTCGCGCTGCCAATGGTGGCCCGGCTGGCCGAGGCTGAGGCCGCCTACCGGCGCAAGCCCGGCCGCCCGCTGGGGCTGGTGCTGGCACCCACCCGCGAGCTGGCCACCCAGATCAACAACACGATTGAGCCGTTGGCCAAGGAAATGGGCCTGACCACCACGGTGATCTACGGCGGCGTTGCCCAGGCACGCCAGGAGAAGGCGCTGCGCGCCGGCGTCGACATCGTCATCGCCTGCCCCGGCCGGCTCGAGGACCTCATGAAGCAAAGGCTCATCACGCTGGAGTCCGTCGAGATCACGGTCCTGGACGAGGCCGACCACATGGCCGACCTCGGCTTCCTGCCGGTGGTCAAGAGGCTGCTGGACACCACTCCCAAGGATGGCCAGCGTCTGCTGTTCTCCGCGACGCTGGACAACGGCGTGGACAAAATTGTCCAGCGCTACCTCTCCAACCCGGTCACCCACTCCGTCGACGACCCGACGGCATCGGTGAGCACCATGGAGCACCACGTCCTGGTGGTCAATGACCAGACGGTGAAGAAGCAGCTGATCGTGGAACTGGCCGCCGGATCCGGGCGCCGGTTGCTCTTCATGCGCACCAAGCACCACGCCCGCAAGCTGGCCAAGACCCTCACGGACGCCGGCATTCCCGCCGTCGACCTGCACGGAAACCTCTCGCAGAACGCCCGCGACCGGAACCTGGCCGAATTCTCCTCCGGTGATGTTCGCGTCCTCGTGGCCACCGACGTCGCCGCCCGCGGCGTCCACGTCGACGACGTCGAGCTGGTCATCCACGTTGACCCGCCGACGGAGCACAAAGCCTATCTGCACCGCTCCGGCCGCACCGCCCGGGCCGGATCCGACGGTACCGTCGTGACCATCACCCTGCCGGAGCAGCAGTCGGATGTGAAGAAGCTGATGAAGGCCGCCGGCGTGGACGTCTCGTTCGAACGCGTCACCGCCAACTCGCCGCTGGTGGCCAAGCTGGTGGGCACCGTCGCGGAAAAGATCGACCCGCGCACCCGGGCCGCACTTTTGGCAGCTAAGGCCCCGCAGGGCGGTGGCCAGTCCACCGGCGCCAATGCCGAGCGCAAGCACGCGCGCCGTTCCGGTCAGGGCGCACCGACCGCCGGCGGCCGTGGTGGCCGCGGCGGACGCGGTCGGGTTTCTGCCGATGCGACCGAGGCGGGCAACCGACAGGACCGCCGCAAGGACCAGCCGCAGGCGCCGCGCTTTGGCAGCGACAGCCGCCGTCCGGCGCGTACCGAGGCAGCCGGGGATGTGGCACGCGGACCGAAGCGTGCACCGCTGGCCTCCACGCACCGCAACGATGTACCTCGCGGCAACGGTCGTCCGGCCACCGGCCAGAAGGCGGCAGGCCAGCGCTCAGCCGGCTCGGCCCCGGTCTGGTCCTCCACCACCGGCGGAGCATCGACCGGCAGCTACAACGCCGGCAACTCGGACCGCCCGGCCCGGGCAGCCGGTTCGCGTCGCGCTTCGGCGCCGGCGTCGAACCAGCGCCGCGGCCGCTAAATAGCGGGGTTCCGCAGCTGCGGAACCTGGAACGCACCATCCCGACGCGTCCTCGGTTGGGGGCAATATTGAGTAAATATTGCCCCCAACCGAGGGCGCGTTGCGTTTATCCGGACGGACTTGCTTGCTTACCTTGACGGCTCCACTCTAGAATTGGTTGACAAGCTTGACGAGACCAAAGGGCCCGGAAATGAGCGTTATGCCGCTGGATTCGCAGCCACCCGAAGAGACAGAAAGAGTCCAAGCCCTGATGGCGGAGCTCCAAGGGGAGCTGCACCGGCAGCACAAAACCCTGCACGGAGCCAACTTGTCCAAGCTGGCCAAAACCATGGCGCACGTCGCCCCCGACGCCGAACCGCGCAATGAAATGGACAGGCTCGTCGGCCCGTTCTACAGCACCGCATCATTGGAGGAATGGCTCGGCATCAGCCGCCAGGCCTTGGATCAGAGGGTCCGGGCCCGCAAACTGCTGGGCTGTATGGCAACCGACCGCGTACGTCTCTACCCGTCGTGGCAATTCACTGACCGGGGACTTGTCATCCCTGGACTGGACCGTGTACTCCCGGTCCTCGCCGCAGGGGTGGACGCACCCTGGACCTGGGCACTCTGGCTCGTCTCAGCCATCCCGGATGAACTCGAGGGCCTGTCCCCAGCGGAATGGCTGGCCAAGGGACGCGATCCCGTGCCAGTCATAACCCTGGCCAGGCAGGACGCCGCAATTTGGGCCGTATGAGCGCTGACCCCGGACTCACCGCCCCAGAAAATGACCTCACACTCTTCCCGCGCTATGCGATAGACACAGGAACACCCCTGTTCCGGGCGGCCAGCCTCCCCCGCAACCCATGGTGGTTCGGATCGGACGGTTCACAGAGATTCGACCTTCATCCTCCGCGCGGTACCTGCTATGTGGCGGTGGACGTGGAAACGGCCATCAGAGAGAAGGGCCGCCGCCCTGTCCTGGCCACAAACAGGTTGGACCCCGACTTCCTGGCCAGCTTCGCGCTCTATGAACTGAGAATCCGCGCGCGGATCAGCGTGGCCAGCACCGTTACCGAGGCTGCAGTCATCTTTGGAGCCAGTCGTGAGCTGTCCACCTCGACTGACTATCGACTGACATGCGAATGGGCGGCCGCGGTTGATGCCGCGGGATTCGACGGAATCAGGTACGCATCCCGATTCACTTCCGGGGCATCAGCAAACGCCGTCGCCATTTTCGCAACGGCCGGAGAGGCAGGCTGGCCCCATGTGCGCAAATTATCCGGTCTGGAAGCCGCCATCGAGGCGGGGATGAGCCACCTGATCGCCACTCCGCCATCATCGAAAACGGCAACGATGATCAGGGCGCCAAAAAGGTAGCAGCACCACCAGGATTGTCCCGAAGCTCCGGCAACCCAATCGCATACCGTTGTGGGGAATTCAGGCGCCGACGGGATCGATGGAGACGATGGCGAGGAATCCGCGGCCGGTCACCTCGGGGGCAGCTTCGGAGCCGACGACGGCGTCAAACCGGCCCAGCTTCACGGGGGCCGCCGTCGTGGCCGGGTCAGCCGCGGCGCCGTCAGCCGCCGTCGCGCCAGCCGCTGCGGCAGTGGCTGGTGCGGGTGCCTCGGTCACGACCGCCTCGCCCTGCAGCAGCACGGCGTGCTGCCCGGCGAACACCGGGTGCGGCCGCTTCTTGGAGAGTTCAATGATGGCGGTGTAGCCCCTGAACGCACCGCGCCGGGTCATCACGTTCAGGTCAATCACGTTGCCGGTCGGCAGTGAGGCACTCGTGCGGCTGTCCCCGGAGAAGCGGTACGGCCGGTAGCGCTCCAGCGGATGCTCCTCGCCGTCCACCTCCAACAGGACCAGGTCGCCCTCGACGATGGTGATGACGCGGTCGATGCCGGGCAGCGCGGAAAACGGGCCGGCCTGGCGCACCTCGGCGATGCTGATCCGCCAGTCCCACTCCGGGGAGCCGGAGGCGGCAAGCTGGCGGGTCACTCCGCCGCCGTTGAGCCAGCGGGCTGACTTGAGATCCGAGTAGCGGATGATGTCCACAGGGATTAGTCCTCCACGTTTTCGATCCGGACCACGCGGAGCTTCTTCGGTTGCAGCTGCCGGCGGCGCAGGACCCGCCGGACGTAGGCGTAGCCCCAGGCCAGCAGCATGGAGAACGCGAACGCCATCACAATCTTGACCAGGAACGGCCAGCTGACCAGGGACAGCACCAGGCAGACCAGGGCAAAGCTGATGAACTGGAAGACCAGGTCCATGGCGCTGGCTCGTTTACGCATAGCCCAACAGTACCCGGGCTCCGCACCTACCGCCGGGCGGGCACCGGCGCCTACCGCCCCGTGGGCACCGTCGCCTCCGACCCGGGGTGCCGCGGGCTGTCCGGGTTCATCATGGAATGGTGCCGGCTATAGGTGAAGTAGATGACCAGGCCAATGACAAGCCAGACGCCGAAGCGTACCCAGGTCTCCCAGTGCAGCTGCGTGATAAGGAAAAGCGAGGCCAGCACACCGAAGGCGGGCACCACCGGCATGAACGGCAGCCGGAAGGTACGCGGCTCGTTGGGCTTAGTGCGACGCAGTACGATCACGGCCACGCAGACCACGACGAAGGCGGCCAGGATGCCGATGTTGGTCAGGTCCGCCACCAGCCGGATCGGCAGCACACCGGCCAGCACAGCCGAGGCGATCCCCGCAATCCAGGTCACCCGCTGCGGCACGCGCTTCCTGTCCGTCTTTGCAAACCACTTGGGCAACAGCCCGTCGCGGCTCATCGCGAACCAGACACGCGTGACGCCCAGCAGGAAGGTCAGCATCACGGTCAGGATGGAGATCACCGCGAAGCCGGAAATGATGGTGGCGATGGTCGGCAGGCCCACCGAATCAAAGGCCGAGGCGAACGCACTGGCCGGATTGATCTTCGCGTAGTTCTGCATCCCGGTCAGCACCAGGGTGGCCAGCAC
>JBBRKU010000191.1:0-5122 GCA_038231735.1 Actinomycetales bacterium
CTGGACGACAGCTATCACCCGCAACTAATAAGTGAACTCCCACTACCACGACCTAACAAACACGTACCGCGCATCGATGGACGAACAAGCAAAAAACAGCGCTAGACAACAATAGGAGCATCATGAGTCGTATCTAGCCGGGCCAGACGGAACGCTACCTAAAGCGCGTCCGTCCCGTCAGCCGCCGGAGCCAGGTACAGGACGGCCAGTGGGGGCAGCGTCAGCCTGGCGGAGGCGGGTTTGCCGTCGTACTCCTCCGCATCGGCAACCACCGACCCGCCGTTGCCCACGCCCGAACCGCCGAATTCCACGTCGTCCGTGTTGAGCACCTCAATCCACCGTCCGGCGCTCGGCATGCCGACCCGGAAGTCGAGATGGGGGTTGCCTGCGAAGTTGACCAGGCAGACCATCGGCTTCCCCTCGCGGTCACGGCGGATGAAGGAAAGCACGTTGTGGTCCCCGTCGTTGGCGTTGATCCATTCGAATCCGGCCGGGTCGTTATCCAGCGCATACAGGGCCGGGGTCCGGCGGTAGCGCTCGTTGAGCTGGCGCACCAGCAGCTGCAGTCCGCGGTGCGGCGACATGTCCGCCAGCCACCAGTCGAGTCCGTGCTGTTCGCTCCACTCGGCCTCCTGGCCGAATTCGGTGCCCATGAAAATGAGCTGCTTTCCCGGATGCGCCCACTGGTAGGCCAGGAACGCCCGCAGATTGGCCAGCTCCTGCCAGCGGTCCCCGGGCATTTTGCGCAGCATGGATCCCTTGCCGTGCACCACCTCATCGTGGCTGATGGGCAGCAGGAAGTTCTCGGTGTACGCGTAGACCATGGAGAAGGTGACCGTGCCATGGTGCCAGCGCCGGTTGACCGGGTCCTCCGAAGCGTAGGCCAGCGAGTCGTGCATCCAGCCCATGTTCCACTTCAGTCCGAAGCCCAGCCCGCCGCCGCTGGTGGGTGCGGTGACGCCGGGGAACGCGGTGGATTCCTCCGCGATGGTCACGATCCCGGGGTAGCGCTTGTAGGCGGTGGCGTTGACCTCCTGCAGGAAGGAGATGGCCTCGAGGTTTTCCCGGCCGCCGAAACGGTTGGGGCTCCACTGGCCGTCTTCCCGCGAGTAGTCCAGGTAGAGCATGGAGGCCACGGCGTCCACGCGCAGACCGTCGATGTGGAATTCCTCGAGCCAGTACAGCGCGTTGGCCACCAGGAAGTTGCGCACCTCGCTGCGGCCGAAGTCGAAGATCAGCGTGCCCCAGTCCGGGTGCTCACCGAGGCGCGGATCGGAGTGCTCGTACAGCGGACCGCCGTCGAACTGGGCCAGCGCCCAGGAATCCTTGGGGAAGTGCGCAGGCACCCAGTCCATGATGACGCCGATGTCCGCCTGGTGCAGGGCATCGACCAGGTGCCGGAATTCATCCGGATGGCCAAACCGCGAAGTCGGGGCGAAGTAGGAGGTGACCTGGTATCCCCAGGAGCCGCCGAAGGGATGCTCGGCAACCGGCATCAGCTCCACATGGCTGAACCCCATCCACTTGACGTACTCCACCAGCTCCGTGGCCATCTCCTTGTAGCCGAGCCCCAGCCGCCAGGATCCAAGGTGGACCTCGTAGACGCTCATCGGCGAGTTGTGCGGATCCCGTGCCGCGCGCGCGGCCATCCATTCGCCGTCGCCGAAGCGGTAGCTGGATTCCACCACCCGGGAGGCGGTCAGCGGCGGAATTTCGGTGCCGTAGGCCATCGGGTCCGCCTTCTCGAACCAGTCGCCGTGCCGGCCAAGGATTTCGAACTTGTAGCGGGCGCCGGCGCCGACGTCCGGGATGAAGATCTCCCAGATGCCCGACGAGCCGAGGCTGCGCATGGCGTGGTGGCGGGCGTCCCAGTGGTTGAATTCGCCCTTGACCCGCACCGCCTGCGCATTCGGGGCCCAGACGGCAAAGCTGACCCCGGTCACGTTGCCGAGTCCGGAGTGGTAGCGCTGCACATGCGCTCCCAGCACGGTCCACAGCGTCTCGTGCCGGCCCTCGCCGATCAGGTGCATGTCCAGCTCGCCCAGCGTGGGCAGGAAGCGGTAGGGATCATCCGAGGTGATGGTGACTCCGTCCGGGTAGCTGACCTCCAGCCGGTAATCCGGGGCGTGGCCGGGGTCTTCCGGTTCCAGCAAGGCGGTCCAGATGCCGCCGAACTCGTGCGTCATCGGTACGCGTTGGGTGGCGGTGACGACGACGACGTCCTTGGCCAGGTGCCGGACGGCACGGATGGTGACGTGGCCGTGGGAGTCCAGGTGCGCTCCGAGCACCGAATGCGGTGCGTAGTAGCTGGCATCGGAGATGCGCTGCAGGACCTCCTGGTCCACCGGGATCGGCGCCGGACCCGCGGCCTTCCCGGCTGCACCGGGCGCCGGAGAGGTGTTCAGTTCCGGTTTGATCAGGTCCGGCCTGCCGGCTTCTAACCTGTCCACTTCAGGCTTGTTCATCCCTGGCTTGTCCAACTCAGGCTTGTCCAACTCAGGCTTGTCCAACTCAGGCTTGTCCACATCGGGCTTGCCCGGTTCCGGGTTCACCTGTCCGGGGGTATTACCATCCATCTCTGCACCGCTTTCCATCGAGTCTAATGCCTGCCGCACGGCCCGGATCGGGACGCTGACCCAGTCCGGCCGGTTCCGTTTCTCATAGACGACCTCGTACAACGCCTTATCCAGCCACAGGGCCACGAAGAGCGGCGAGGCCGCATCGACGGCGCCCTCCTGCAGCTGCTGGTAACCGGCGACGAACGCAGCCGATGTGTCCAGGGCAAACCGGCTGGCGCGGGCTTCCCGGGCGCGGGCGGATTCTTCGGAGTCCGCCCCGGCTTCGCCTGGGTCGCCGAGCGCGCTAGCCGCCGCGTAGTCGAAGGATCGGAGCATGCCGACGACGTCGCGCAGCGGCAGGTCCGGCTGGTTGCGTTCCGCGACCGGACGCAGCGGCTCCCCCTCGAAGTCCAGGATCAGCCAGCGCTGGCCGCCGGTCCCCTCCGAATGCAGCAGCTGCCCCAGGTGAAGATCGCCGTGGATGCGCTGCAGGTCCGGCAGCTCCGGCACCGCACGCAGCCGCGCGATGACGCCGGCAATGTGATCCTCGTACGGTCCGACGACGGCGCCAGCCTCCGACCAGGCCCACTGGATGCGGGACACCACGGCCTCAATGCAGGCTTCGCGCTCCCGTGCGGACGGGGTGTGCCCGCCCATGGTCGCCAGCAGGCTGCGGTGCACGTTTGCTGTCGCCCGGCCGATCGCCGCCGCCTGGGCGGTGAAATCGCGGCCCTCGGCGGCCGCCGTCCTGGCAAGGGTCCAGACGTCCTCCCCACCGCGGATGAATTCGTGCATGACGCACAGGTTCCCGGCCACCTGCTGGCCGGCTTCGGTCCAGCTGGCGGCGGCCCAGCCGTGCAGCGCGGGCACGTCGGTGCAGCCCGCCTCGGAGAGTGCGGCGCCCACTTCCACGTCCGGGTTGGTGCCGGCGGCCAGCACCCGGAAGAACTTGATGATGACCGGCAGCTCCGCGTTGGGCACAACCACCGAGGTGTTGGACTGCTCGCCGCTGAGCACCCGGGAGCGGCCAACGGTTCCGGGAATCCGGGCGGCGCGGAAGGCCGCGCTGCTGGCGGCGCTGGGGGCGCCGTCCGGGGCGGAGGCGTTGTTGCGCAGGAAATCCAACCAGGCGGCTATGAAGACCGGATCATGGGTGGCGTCGTAGACCCAGCGGTGGCCCAGCTCGGAATGTTCCCCCTGCCCCACCAGCGCGTTCCCGGCTCCCTCCAGCGGCGACTGGCGGAAGCTGAGCGGGATTTGGAGGGTTTCCACCCGGTCCCCGGACTCGACGGTAACAAAGTGGACCTCCAGCCCCACTGCGCCTTCCGGGTCGGGCAGCGTGAAGGAGCCGGCCAGCTGCAGGCGCACCGAGCTGCCCTTGGCCGGATACCAGCGCTGGGCGGGCAGCCAGGCCTCGAGCAGGTCGCGCAGCGGCGGTGTGAGGACGGGCGTGAGGCCCGCCATCAGGATTGGCCCGCGATGGGGATAATGGGCATGGCCTGGGTGACCGGGGAGGCCAGGTTCGAGGCCGCCGAGCGGACCCGGAGCCAGAAGAAGTCGTAGCTGCCCAGCGTCAGCGTCAGGATTCCGTCCTCCTGCACCGCGGGGAACGGGGTTCCGCCAAACACGTCCCGCATCCCCCGGCCGGAGTAGGAGGGCAGCCGCAGCCGGGTGGAGGTGGGGTGCTGGGAGAGGTTGAAGACGCAGAGCAGCGTCTCCGCTTGCTCGCCCTCCGTATTGCCCTCCGGCAGTTCACGCGTGAAGGCGAGCACGCACTCGGCGCTGGCTTCCACATTCGTGTAAACGCCCAGCCCGAAGGCGGGGTGGGCCCTGCGCACGGCCAGCACCTGTCGGGTCCAGTGCAGCAGCGAACTGGCGTGCGCCGCCTGTGCCTCCACATTCACGTGGTTGAAGTGGTAGACCAGCGACTGGACCACCGGAAGGTAGAGCTTCCCGGGGTCGGCGGTGGAAAACCCGGCGTTGCGGTCCGGGTTCCACTGCATCGGGCTGCGCACCGCGTCGCGGTCCTGCAGCCAGATGTTGTCCCCCATCCCGATTTCGTCGCCGTAATAGAGGAACGGGCTGCCCGGCAGCGAGAGCAGCAGAGCGTTGATCATTTCGATCTCCGCGCGGGAGTTGTCCAGCAAAGGTGCCAGCCGCCGCCGTATGCCGATATTTGCCCGCATCCGCGAATCCGGGGCGTACCAGCCCAGCATCGCCTCGCGTTCCTCCGCGGTGACCATTTCCAGCGTCAGCTCGTCGTGGTTGCGCAGAAAGGTCCCCCACTGGGCGCCGGGTGGAATTGCCGGAGTCTCCCTCATGGTCTCGATGATCGGAGCGGCCTTCTGGTCCCGCAGCGCGTAGTAGAGCCGGGGCATGATCGGGAAGTGGAAGGCCATATGGCATTCCGGCGCCTCCTCGGTGCCGAAGTACTCCACTACCTCCTGGGGCGGCTGGTTGGCCTCCGCGATGATCACGCGGCCGGGGTACAGCCCGTCCACCATGGCCCGCAGCTCGCGCAGGAAACCGTGTGTGGCTGGCAGGTTTTCGCAGTTGGTGCCCTC
>JBBRKU010000192.1:0-5116 GCA_038231735.1 Actinomycetales bacterium
AACCGCTGGAGGGGCATCCGCCCCACCGTGCGTGGTGTGGCCATGAACCCGGTTGACCACCCTCATGGTGGTGGTGAAGGTAAGACCTCCGGTGGTCGTCACCCGGTCAACCCGAACGGTAAGCCCGAGGGCCGTACCCGCCGTCCCAACAAAGAGAGCGACAAACTCATTGTGCGTCGCCGTCGTACTGGCAAGAACAAGCGATAGGAGCCTGGACACATGCCACGCAGCCTGAAAAAAGGTCCTTTCGTAGACCAGCACCTCTTTGTGAAGGTAGCTAGGGAAAACGAAAAGGGCACCAAGAACGTCATCAAGACCTGGTCCCGCCGTTCGATGATCATCCCGGACATGCTGAACCACACGATCGCCGTGCACGATGGCCGCAAGCACATCCCCGTGTTTGTGACCGAGTCGATGGTCGGGCACAAGCTCGGCGAATTCGCCCCCACGCGGACTTTCCGCGGCCATGTCAAGGACGACCGTAAGGGCAAGCGCCGCTAGGCGCCTGCTATTACGGCTAAGACGAGAGAAGGATAGCAATGGAAGCCAAGGCAATTGCGCGTCATATTCGCGTAACGCCTATGAAGGCCCGGCGCGTCGTCAACCTGATTCGTGGCAAACAGGCGAATGAGGCATTGGCGATCCTGAAGTTTGCCCCCCAGGCAGCTTCGGAGCCGGTATTCAAGGTAATCCAGTCCGCAGTGGCCAACGCCCGCGTACTGGCCGACCGTGACAGCGTCGCTTTCGATGAAGGCGATCTGTACATCAGCGAAGTATTTGTTGATGAAGGCCCCACGATGAAGCGGTTCCGGCCGCGGGCACAGGGCCGCGCGTTCCAGATCAAGAAGCGCACCAGCCACATCACCGTGGTCGTCGCAACTCCCGAGAAAGAGGAGGCTCGCTAAGTGGGACAGAAAGTAAACCCGCACGGGTTCCGACTCGGCATCACCACCGACCACGTTTCGCACTGGTTTGCGGACAGCACCAAGGTCGGACAGCGTTACAAGGACTTCGTCCGCGAAGACATCAGGATCCGCCAGCTCATGTCCACGGGCATGGAGCGGGCCGGCATCGCCAAGGTTGAGATCGAGCGCACCCGCGACCGTGTCCGTGTGGATATCCACACTGCACGTCCGGGCATCGTGATCGGCCGACGCGGCGCCGAGGCAGACCGCATCCGCGGCGAGCTGGAGAAGCTGACCGGCAAGCAGGTCCAGCTGAACATCCTGGAAGTAAAGAACCCGGAAGCGGACGCTCAGCTGGTTGCCCAGGGCATCGCCGAGCAGCTGACTTCCCGTGTGGCCTTCCGCCGCGCGATGAAGAAGGCCATGCAGTCCGCACAGCGCGCCGGCATCAAGGGCATCCGTGTCGCTTGTGCAGGCCGCCTGGGTGGGGCTGAAATGTCCCGCACCGAGTTCTACCGCGAGGGTCGTGTGCCTCTGCACACCCTGCGTGCCAACATCGACTACGGCTTCTTTGAAGCCAAGACGGTCTTCGGTCGCATTGGTGTCAAGGTCTGGATCTACAAGGGCGACGTCACGTCCAAGGAGCTGGCTGCCCAGCAGGCTGCCGCTCCTTCCCGTGGCCGTGCTCCTCGTAGGGACGGCGACGGCGCTGACCGCGGACCCCGCGGTGGCGGCGCTCGTGGTGGCGCCGACGCACGTGGTGGCGACCGCCGTCGTACTGACCGTCCGCAGGGCGACTCGGGTGAGGCTGCCGTTGCAGCCCCGGCCGCCCCTGTTGAGGTTGCTGCGCCGGCAGCAGAAGGAGGCGAGGCGTAAATGCTTATCCCACGTCGAGTCAAGTACCGCAAGCAGCACCACCCCGGCCGTACCGGCCAGGCCACCGGCGGCACCACCCTCAGCTTTGGGGAGTGGGGCATCCAGGCCCTGACGCCGGCTTACGTGACGAACCGTCAGATCGAGTCCGCTCGTATCGCGATGACGCGCCACATCAAGCGTGGTGGAAAGGTCTGGATCAACATCTACCCCGACCGTCCGCTGACCAAGAAGCCGGCCGAAACCCGCATGGGCTCCGGTAAGGGTTCACCCGAGTGGTGGGTGGCCAATGTCAAGCCGGGCCGGGTTCTCTTTGAACTCTCCGGTGTCAATGAAGATGTAGCTCGCGAGGCCCTGCGCCTGGCAATCCACAAGCTCCCGTTGAAGGCACGCATTCTGCGTCGCGAAGGTGGTGAATAGAAATGGCAGTTGGGTCCAAGGAACTTGCACCAGTACAGCTGGACGGCTTCGATAACGAGCGTTTGGTCGAAGAACTCCGTAAGGCTAAGGAGGAACTGTTCAACCTCCGTTTCCAGTCCGCCACCGGTCAGCTGGAGAACCATGGCCGTCTGCGCGCCGTAAAGCGCGATATTGCCCGCATCTACACCGTGCTGCGTGAGCGCGAGCTGGGCATCCGCTCCGCCGTTGCTCCCGCTCCGGTGGTAGAGGCTGCACCAGCCAAGAAGAGGGCCGCCAAGAAGGCCGACACCAAGGCTGACGCGGAGGCGGACGCTAAGGCTGAAGCGGATACCGAGACGGTTCCCGCCAAGGCTGACGAATCGCAGGAGGACGCCAAGTGAGCACCGAGAACGCGAAGGATGCAGCAGTGGCTGACAACTCAACAGTTGCCGATTCAACGGTCGAGCGCGGTTACCGCAAGAAGCTCCGCGGCTACGTGGTCTCCGACAAGATGGAAAAGACAATTGTCGTCCAGGTCGAAGATCGTGTGAAGCACGCTTTGTACGGTAAGGTTATACGTCGCACCTCGAAGGTTAAGGTTCACGATGAGCAGAACACCGCCGGCATCGGCGATCTGGTTCTGATCAGTGAGACCCGTCCGCTGTCCGCCACGAAGCGGTGGCGTCTGGTCGAGATCCTCGAAAAGGCCAAGTAACACCCGAAAAGCATTACCCTCCCTGCCCTCGCACGCGCCGTAAACGGCGGTAGGGCACCCCGGGCCCACGGGGTCCAGGGACCCAATGCATGCCGCATCAGCGGCATGCATTGGGAGGCCGTGGGGACCATTCTGGACACCAGGTGGTCCACGAGACAAGTATCCGTTCCGCCAGGCTCGTATGAGAACCGGCGCGACGACAGGAGTAAATAAGTGATTCAGCAGGAGTCGCGACTAAAGGTCGCCGACAACACGGGGGCCAAGGAAATCCTGACCATCCGCGTTCTCGGTGGATCCGGACGTCGCTACGCAGGCATCGGCGACGTAATTGTTGCCACCGTCAAGGATGCAATCCCGGGCGGCAACGTCAAGAAGGGCGACGTCGTCAAGGCTGTCATCGTCCGTACCAAGAAGGAACGCCGCCGCGCGGATGGTTCCTACATCAAGTTCGATGAGAACGCCGCAGTTATTCTGAAGAACGACGGCGACCCCCGTGGTACGCGTATCTTCGGCCCGGTGGGCCGCGAGCTGCGCGACAAGAAGTTCATGAAGATCATCTCGCTGGCTCCGGAGGTGCTGTAGTCCATGGCTAAGCTCAAAATCAAAAAGGGTGACCTGGTCCAGGTCATGTCCGGCGCCAAGCAGGATCGTGGCGGCGACCGCGGCAAGCAGGGCAAGGTCCTGCGTGTTTTGCCGGAAACCAACCGCGTGCTGGTCGAAGGCATCAACCGCATCACGAAGCACACCAAGGTCGGACAGTCGCAGCGCGGCACCAAGACCGGTGGCATCGAGACCGTTGAAGCCCCCATCCACATCTCCAACGTGGCTGTGGTGGACCCCTCCACCAAGAAGCCGACCCGCATCGGCTACCGCACCGAGACCGTTGAGCGCGATGGCCGCCAGCGCGAAGTCCGCGTTCGTTTCGCCAAGAGCTCCGGGAAGGACCTGTCATGAGTGCAGCTGTGTCTGAAACCGCATCTGAAAACGTTGCCCCGAAGATCGCTCCCCGCCTGAAGGCCCGCTACGCCGCGGAGATCAAGAAGACCCTCCAGGAGGACTTCGGCTACGGAAACGTCAACCAGGTTCCCCGCCTGGTCAAGGTTGTTGTGAACATGGGTGTTGGAGATGCCGCCAAGGACTCCAAGCTGATCGACGGCGCTGTCCGTGATCTGACCCTGATCACCGGCCAGAAGCCGTTGGTGAACAAGGCCCGCAAGTCCATCGCCCAGTTCAAGCTGCGCGAAGGTATGCCGATCGGTGCCCACGCAACTCTGCGCGGGGACCGTATGTGGGAATTCGTGGACCGTCTGGTGTCGCTGGCTCTGCCGCGTATCCGTGACTTCCGTGGCCTCAGCGGCAAGCAGTTCGACGGCAACGGCAACTACACCTTCGGTCTGACCGAGCAGGTTATGTTCCACGAGATCGACCAGGATTCCATTGACCGCGTTCGCGGCATGGACATCACGGTTGTTACCACCGCAAAGACCGACGACGAGGGCCGCGCGCTGCTGAAGGCGCTTGGCTTCCCGTTCAAGACCGAAGATAAATAATCTACGTAACAGGTCCGTCGAAGGAAACCGTTACGAGGAAGGGCTAGAGCCCACATGACAATGACAGATCCTGTCGCAGACATGCTTACGCGTCTGCGCAACGCAAACTCGGCATACCACGATTCCGTGACCATGCCTTACAGCAAGCTCAAGGGCCACGTCGCCGACATTCTCAAGGCTGAGGGTTACATCGCAGCCTGGAAGGTCGAAGACGCCGAGGTCGGCAAGAAGTTGACCATCGACCTGAAATTCGGTCCGGAGCGCCAGCGTTCCATCGCCGGTATCCGCCGTATCTCCAAGCCCGGTCTGCGCGTTTACGCGAAGTCCACCAACCTGCCTAAAGTGCTGGGTGGTTTGGGTGTCGCCATTCTGTCGACGTCGTCCGGTCTGCTGACCGACCGCCAGGCCGCCAAGAAAGGCGTGGGTGGGGAAGTCCTCGCCTACGTCTGGTAACAGGGAAGGGAAAGAATAATGTCACGTATTGGACGTCTCCCCATCTCCGTACCTGCCGGCGTGGAGGTCAAGATTGATGGAAGCCTCGTATCCGTCAAGGGCCCGAAGGGGGAGCTGAACCTCACGGTCGCCAACCCCATCGCGGTGGCCCTTGAAGACGGTACGCTCAGCGTCTCCCGTCCCAACGACGAGCGCGCTTCGCGTTCGCTGCACGGCCTGAC
>JBBRKU010000193.1:0-5110 GCA_038231735.1 Actinomycetales bacterium
CTTCAACCTGCTCACGCGCAGCCGCCGCATCACCTACGACAACCTTAAACTGCGCGACAGCGCCTTCGCGGACCGGCTGGATGAGCACTTTGCCCGCCAGCAGGGCAGCACGCAGGTGGTGCCGGCCATGTTCCAGCCCTTCAAATTGGGCAAGCTGGAACTGAAGAACCGTGTGATTGTCTCCCCGATGGACATGTACTCCGCGGTGGACGGCGTGCCGGGCGATTTCCACCTGGTCCACCTGGGGTCCAAGGCGCTGGGCGGGGCCGGCCTGGTAATGACCGAGATGGTCTGCGTCTCCGCCGAGGGCCGCATCACGCCGGGCTGCACCGGTCTGTACAACGACGAACAGCGGGAGAGCTGGGGCCGGATCACGGACTTTGTGCACAGCAGCTCCACGGCCAAGATCGGGCTGCAGCTGGGCCACTCCGGCCGCAAGGGCTCCACCAAACTCATGTGGGAGGGCATCGACGAGCCGCTGCCCGACGGCGGCTGGGACGTGGCCGGGCCATCGGCCCTGCCGTACGGGGCGGACTGCAATACGCCGCGGGAAATCAGCCGCGTGGAGATGGATACCGTCCGGGACGACTTCGCCGCGGCCACCCGGCGCGCCGCGGATGCGGGCTTTGACCTACTGGAACTGCACTGCGCGCACGGCTACCTGCTCTCCTCCTTCCTCTCGCCGCTGTCCAACCGCCGCACCGACGAGTACGGCGGCTCCCTGGAGAACCGGCTGCGCTACCCGCTGGAGGTGTTCGACGCCGTCCGCCGGGTCTGGCCCGCGGACCGGCCGATGACGGTGCGCATCTCCGCCACCGACTGGGCCGACGGCGGCAATACCGACGCCGACGCCGTCGCGATCGCGGAGGCGTTCATCGCCCACGGCGTGCAGGGCATCGACGTCTCCACCGGCCAGGTCGCCAAGGAGGAGAAGCCGGCCTACGGCCGCAGCTACCAGACGCCGTTCGCGGACCGGATCCGCAACGAGGCCGCCGCTAAACACGGCGTGGCGGTGATCGCCGTCGGGGCCATCTCCTCCTACGACGACGTCAATTCCATCCTGCTCGCCGGCCGGGCGGACCTTTGCGCGCTGGGCCGGACCCACCTCTACGATCCGCAGTGGACGCTGCACGCCGCCGCCGAGCAGGACTACACAGGCGAAGCAGCACAGTGGCCGCAGCCCTTCCGCGCCGGACGCCGGAAGCCGCCGTCGGCCCGCACCGAGGCCGTACGCCCCCGCCTGGACCTGGTCCGCCAAAGCGAACCCGAAATCCAGGACCACCACGTCCGCTGGACCCCCGGGGCTGCGGCCGCAGGCAAGAATCCGGCGTCAATGTCAGCGGCACGGCCGACGCACGAGGCCGAACCTGCAATCGTTTGACGTCAACACTCTAGGCCCCGCCCGGAGAACCTCCGGGCGGGGCCTACTACCTCTGGTCTGGCGGAGCGGCACTCCGCATGCGGCGGACAATGTCTTCCAGGGATTCCAGTTCTCCGGCCGCCAGATCCATGGTTAGCTCGTAGGCCTCGTGCTCACCCAGCGTCAGTGGCTTGCCGTTCATATGCAGGAAGACAGCCGTGCACGCCAACCCGAGCCGTTTGTTACCGTCGACCAGCGGGTGGTTTCCCACGAGTGACTGAAATAAGGCGGCGGCCTTGTGGTCGATGTCAGCGTACGCGTCCTTGCCAAACACCGTGGTCTGTGGTCTGGCCAAAGCGGAGGAAAGGAGCCCGTGGTCGCGTACCTCCACCTTCATTCCGGTCGCTGCGGCGGCAATGACAAGCGCATCCCGAACAGTCAGGTAATGGGTCACTCGCCGAGGCGCCTAAGGGCGTCACCGTAGCGCGCCAGAGTGTCCTCCAGCGCCGCCTCAAGCAGTTGCTCCTGACTCTGGTCTCGGAGGTAGCTGCGCACGGCAGACAGCGCGACGTCCTGCATGGACCGGCCCTCACACTCTGCACGGGCGCGCAGATCTGCGGTGTCCTGTTCCGTCAACCTCAGAGTCATAGCCATACCTCTATGGTATCAACGGTGGTACCGCCAAAGCACTCTTACCTCGGCCCGGAGCCAACAGCTGACCATACAAAAGCACCCCGGTCTGTTGACCGGGGTGCTTTGTTTTTATCCTGCTAGGGCGTTTTGATCCTGCTAGGACAATGCGTGCGCGAGGGGGGATTTGAACCCCCACGCCCTTTCGGACACTGGCACCTGAAGCCAGCGCGTCTGCCGTTCCGCCACTCGCGCGCAACCCTTCTTTTCAGCCCAGATCCGGAGATTCGAAGCTGTAAGAACGGCGAGATCCAGCATAACGGACAATCCGGCCAAATGCCTAAACGGCCCCAGCACGCTGCGCTCCTCCCTGCGTTGAGGCGGCAGAGGGCGATGCCGCGACGCCCATTCAGCGCGCAAACTCAAGGCTCAAGCCATGCTCCCGGGCCAACCCGGAGCCACGAGGCGGCAAACTTCCCACACCCGCGAACCGGCTCCGGTCCGCACCGGCATTAAGGTCATTCGCAGACTCGCCCAGTAGTATCAGGATGAGTGCAGATTCACCGGACGCCGCTGTAAGAGGTGCATCAGTCCGGCAACACCGCACCCGATGAGTACCTGCCGGATCACGAGTTCACGTAAGGAGAGGGCCGATGGGGTTATTGGACAATGTCGAGAAAGGCATTGAAAAAGCCGTGCGCGGTGCCTTCTCGCGCGGCTCCAAGTCGCAGGTCCAACCGGTGGAAATCGCCAGCCGGCTGCGCCGTGAACTGGACGATAAAGCCATGACGCTGGCCGCCGGACGCACGTTGGCACCCAACGTCTTCGAGGCGCGCCTGAGCGAACCCGACTTTGACCGTGCCCGCAGCTGGGGTACGGCCCTGGCCGAAGAGCTGTGCGATGTGGTCATCAACCATGCCCGCAGCCAGGGTTATGTGCTCCAGGGGCCCGTCCGCGTTTCCTTCACCCAGGACACGGAGCTGAAGGCAGGCACCTTCGAGGTCAGTTCGCAGACCGAGCGGGCCAACGCGGCAGACCACGGCCCGTACGCCAGCCATGCCCCGTCCGCGGCGGCAGCACCGGCGGCGGCTGCTCCCCCGCGCCCCAATTACCCCTCCAATGTCCCCGCTGCGCCGGCCCGCCAGCCCCAGCCCTCCCGCCTGCAGCCGGTGCTGGACATCGACGGCCAGCGCTACTCCCTGAACGCCACTTCAATTGTGCTGGGCCGTTCCTCCGAGGCGGACATCCTGATCGACGATACGGGCGTCTCCCGGCGCCACCTGGAGATCCGGACCGAAAACGGCCAGTCCACCGCCGTCGACCTCGGCTCCACCAATGGCAGCTACGTCGACGGCCGCAAGGTCAACGGCACCGCGCCGCTCAATGACGGCGCGGCCATTTCCATGGGCCGCACCAAAATCACCTTCCGCCTCATCCCCGTAAAGAACGGCGGACGCGGATGAGCGAACTGACCGTCACCGTCCTGCGGTTCGGTTTCCTGCTGTTGCTGTGGGTCATGATCTTCAGCATCGTCGCAGCCATGCGCCGGGATCTGGTGATCGGCCGCAAGGCTAAGGTGGGTTCGCCCACGGCCCGGCAGGCGCGCAAGCACCCCGAGCTCGTGGAGGAAGCGCCGCCGGCCCGCCAGCAGGCGCACAGTCTGGTTGTGACGGAGGGCCCGCTGGCCGGCAAGGTAGTTGAGCTGACGGGCATCCCCATCCTGATGGGCCGCGCCCAGGAAGCGACGCTGGTGCTGGAGGATGACTACGCCTCCGGCCGGCATGCCCGGCTGTTCCCGCAGGGCAGCCGCTGGTTCATCGAGGATCTCGGCTCCACCAACGGCACGTACCTGGGTGACAGCCAGCTGACCCGTGCCTTGCCCGTTGAGCTTGGCGTCCCCGTTCGTATCGGTAAGACGGTCATTGAATTGAGGCCGTAGGCATGGCTGAACTACCACTCGTGCTCCGCTATGCGGCGCGGTCGGACGTGGGGATGATCAGGGCAAAGAATGACGATTCCGCCTACGCCGGGCATTACCTGGCGGTGGTGGCGGACGGCATGGGCGGCCACGCCGGCGGCGACGTTGCCAGCGCCTCCACCGTGCTTGACCTGATCCATCTGGACCGCGACGGCTACGACGGCGACGCCGGCACCTATCTGGCGGACGAGATCCAGACCGCCAACTCCCTACTTTCCGAGCTGGTGCACGTCAACCCCAAGCTGGCCGGCATGGGCACGACGGTGACGGCTCTGCTGCTCTCCGATGGCAAGCTGGCCATGGCCCACATCGGTGATTCCCGCGCCTACCGGCTCAAGAACGGCGTCTTCGAGCAGATCAGCGTGGACCATACCTTCGTCCAGCGGCTCATTGACGAGCACCGGCTGCTGCCCGAGGAGGCGGAAACGCATCCGCACAAAAACGTCCTGATGCGCGTGCTGGGCGATGTTGACGCCTCCCCGGAGCTGGACCTGACCACCTTCGATGCCGAGGTCGGTGAGCGTTGGCTGCTCTGCTCCGACGGGCTGAATTTTGTCCGCACCTCCGTGGTGGAGGACGTGGTGCGCCACACTCCGGACCTGGGCGCCTGCGCGGACAAGCTGATTGAACTGACCCTGGCCGCCGGCTCTCCGGACAACGTCACCGTGGTGCTCTTCGAGGTTGCCGAGGCCACGGACGACGACGTCCAGACCGCGTCCCTGCGGACGGTTCCGGCCGCCGGCTCTCCCGAGCCCGGTTCCGCGGCAGCGCCTGGACCGACACAATCGTCCGTTGACGTCCGCTCTGCGGAAAGTGCGACGACGACGGCTCCGGTCTCCCGGGAACCCAACGGGGGCCCCGAGGAGATGGGCGCGCATCTCTCCGCGGCGGTGATCCGCGAGGAACTGGCCGGCCGCCCGCATGAACTGGTCGGCGCGGCGGTGACGGCGGCCGCCGAAGGCAAGATTCCAACCATCGTGGGACGTTCTGCCGCGCGCCGGGCCGCCATGGTACTCACCCACAAGCAGGAGTCACCGAGCCCCGAGGACCAAGAAGAGACGGACGAGGCCATACCGCTGCGCCGCCGCCGGATCCTCGCGGCGGTGATCGCCGCCGTCGTGCTTGTGCTGCTCGCGCTGGGA
>JBBRKU010000194.1:0-5090 GCA_038231735.1 Actinomycetales bacterium
CGAGCAGCGCGCCGAGGGCCATCACGCCGAAGGCCGCGATCGTGACGCGGGCTCCGCCGAAGCGGTCGGCGAGCTTGCCGCCGGCCGGGCGGGCGAGCGAACCGACGAGGGCGCCGAGGAAGGCGAGCGAGATCGACGCGGCCATGATGTGGAAGGTCGAGTATGCCGGGAACTGGTCGGCGATGAGCTTCGGGAAGACGCTCGCGAAGCCGATGAAGGAGCCGAAGGTGCCGATGTAGAGCAGCGCCAGAACCCAGAGGTGCGGTTCGCGCAGGGATGCCAGCGAGCCGGCGATGTCCGACTTGGCACTGGAGATGTTGTCCATGAATTTCCAGGCGCCGAAGGCCGTAACCAGGATCAGCGGCACCCACAGCCAGCCCGCCAGCGGCAGGTTGAGCGCGGCGGCGCCCATGCCGGTGACCACCAGCGGGACGGCCAGCTGGGCGACGGCGGCTCCGAGGTTCCCGCCGGCGGCGTTCAGTCCCAGCGCCCAGCCCTTTTCCCGGGCCGGGAAGAAGAAGGTGATGTTCGCCATCGAGCTGGCGAAGTTGCCGCCGCCCAGTCCCGCGCAGGCTGCCACGGCGAGCATGACCCCGAACGGCGTATGCGGATTGCCGACGCACAACGCCAGGCCGGTGGAGGGGAGGAGCAGCAGCAGCGCCGAGATGATGGTCCAGTTCCGGCCGCCGAACCTGCCCACCAGGAAGGTATAGGGGATGCGCAGGGTGGCCCCGACCAGGCTGGGCATCGAGATCAGCCAGAACAGCTCGGAGGAACTGAAGGTGAAGCCGGCGGCGGGCAGGTAGACCACGACGATGGACCACAGCTGCCAGATGACGAAGCCCAGGAATTCGCAGGCGATGGACCAGGCCAGGTTCCGGCGCGCAACGCCCCGCCCCGGGCCCTCCCACTGCGCCCTGTTCTCGGGGTTCCAGCCGTCGAGCCAGCGACCGGTTCGGGAGGTGATCTCCGGGGCCGGCGCAGCCGGCATGACTGCATCTGCTACGGTCCGTTCAATAACTCGGTCCACACTCACGGGTTACCTCCACAATCGCTGCTATCCGGTACTCCTCCACGCTACGAAGCGACTGTTACGGGCACCGGCCCGGGGTGTAAACGCGCTGTGACTTTTACCTATCCGGGCACCGGCGTACCGCGTGAGGTGGGCCATCCGCCGTCGTGCCGTCCGTATGGTGAGACCGCTTATCCACTGAACGGACGGTCGGTCATAGGATGAATACTCTGTATTTGTCCACCGCCGGGCTGCCTTCCGGCGGTCCCGGCCTGTTGAAAGCCGGAATCATGACCAGCACCAAGGCGGCGCCGGCCGCCGTCATTCCTTCCGCCAATTCGCGCGGCCGCGTCATCGTAGCCAGCCTGATCGGCACCACCATCGAGTTCTATGACTTCTACGTGTACGCCACCGCGGCCGTGCTCGTTTTCCCGAAGCTGTTCTTCCCCAGCGCCGATGAGACCACGCAGCTGCTGAGCTCGTTTGCCATTTTCGGTGTGGCCTTTATTGCCCGACCGCTGGGATCCATCCTGTTCGGCCACTTCGGCGACAGGATCGGCCGCAAGGGCACACTGGTGGCCTCGCTGCTGACGATGGGGATCGCAACGTTCCTGATCGGGTGCCTGCCGACCGCACAGATTGCCGGCTGGTCCTTCTGGGCGCCGGCCTTGCTGGTGCTGCTGCGATTTGCGCAGGGTCTGGCCCTCGGTGGCGAGTGGAGCGGCGCGGCCCTGCTGGCGACGGAAAACGCGCCCAGCAACAAACGCGCCATCTACGGCACGTTCCCGCAGATGGGCGCGCCGATCGGCTTCATCATTGCCAATGTGCTTTTCCTGATCCTCAACCTGACCATGCCCGCCGCGCAATTCGCCGCGTGGGGCTGGCGAGTGCCGTTCCTGCTCAGCGCCGTGATGGTTGCCATCGGCCTGTACGTGCGGCTGAAACTGGTGGAAACCCCCGCGTTCCAGCAGGTCCTGGACCGCGGTGAGGTCTCCAAGCTGCCGATCGGCCGGGTCTTCCGCACCAGCTGGCGGCCGCTGATCCTTGGCACGTTCATCATGCTGGCCACCTATGTGCTCTTCTACCTGATGACGACGTTCACGCTCACCTTCGGGACTGCCCCGGCCACGCTGGAGGCTGCCAAGGCCGCCGCCAGCAAGGCCGGGAAGCCGATGACGAAGGCGGCCATGGATGCCTTCGTTCCGGGCCTGGGCTACGGGCGCAATGACTTCCTGATCATGCTGATTGTGGGCGTTGTCTTCTTCGGGATCTTCACCCTGGTGGCGGGTCCGCTGGCGGAAAAGTACGGCCGGCGGAAGACGCTTCTGGTGGTCACGGCGGCGATCTTCGTCTTCGGGTTCACCTTTGTTCCGCTGTTCGACGGCGGATTCGCGGGCACCCTGGGGCTGCTCATCATAGGGTTCACCCTGATGGGGCTGACCTTCGGCCCGATGGGCGCGCTGCTGCCAGAGCTGTTCCCGACCAACGTCCGGTACACCGGCTCCGCGGTCAGCTACAACCTGTCCAGCATCCTGGGTGCGGCGGTGGCGCCGTTCATCGCCGTCGCGCTCTGGCAGGCCGCGCACGGCAGCCCGGTCCTGGTCGGCGCCTACCTCAGCGCGATGGCCGTCCTGACCCTGATCGCGCTGTTCCTGATGAAGGAAACCAAGGACCAGGACTACATCAGCAACCTCAGCTGAGCCTGGCTCCCGCCCAGTGTGGACATCTGCCCCAAACCGACCGGGTTTTAGGGGCAGATCTCCACACCCGGCGGGCGGGAGGGGAAAGGAGGCGGGAGGGAAGGATCCGGGCGGTCAGTCCTCGATGGTGGCCAGGACGGCGCCGGCGGCCACGGTGTCTCCGGCGACGGCGCTCAGCCCGGTGACCGTTCCAGACCGGTGCGCGGTGAGCGGCTGTTCCATCTTCATTGCCTCCAGGACGACGATCAGGTCACCTTCGGTGACCGTGTCCCCGTCCGTCACGGCCACCTTGACGATGGTGCCCTGCATGGGGGAGGTGAGCGAGTCGCCTCCGGCAGCGGCCGGGCCGGCACTGCGTCCGCGGCTGTCCTTCTTGGTCTTTGCCTTCCGGGCGCTCACGGCGCTTCCGAGAGCCCCGGCGGTCAGGACCGCCGGGAGGACAACCTCAAGCCGTTTGCCGCCCACTTCGACCGTGATGCGTTGCCGCGCGCCGTCGTCGGACGTTCCGGAACCCTCGCCAGCCGCACTGGCCGGATCAAAGGCGGGCAGGTCATTGTTGAATTCGGTTTCGATCCAGCGAGTGTGCACGGTGAACGGCTGCCCGTCCTCCGGGGCATAGGCCGGATCCGCCACGACGGCGCGGTGGAAGGGCAGCACCGTGGGCATGCCGGTGATTTCCATCTCCGCCAGTGCCCGGCCGGCGCGCTGCAAGGCCTGCTGGCGGTTGGCGCCGGTGATGATGAGCTTGGCCAGCATCGAGTCGAAATTGCCGCCGATCACCTCGCCCGCTTCGACGCCGGAATCGACGCGGACGCCGGGGCCGGTGGGCAGCTTGAGGGTCTGGACGGTTCCGGGGGCGGGCATGAAGTTCCGGCCCGGATCCTCGCCGTTGATCCGGAATTCCAGCGAGTGGCCGCGCACCTGGGGATCCGAATAGCCCAGCTCCTCGCCGCGGGCCAGCCGGAACTGCTCGCGGACCAGGTCAATGCCGGTGACTTCCTCTGACACCGGGTGCTCCACCTGCAGGCGGGTATTGACCTCCAGGAAGGAGATGGTGCCGTCCGTGCCCACCAGGAATTCGCAGGTCCCCGCGCCCTGGTAGTTGGCCTCCCTGAGAATGGCCTTCGAGGCCGCATACAGGCGCGCGTTCTGGTCATCGCTCAGGAACGGGGCCGGGGCCTCCTCCACCAGCTTCTGGTTGCGCCGCTGCAGTGAGCAGTCGCGGGTGGAAACGACGACGACGTTCCCGTGGGCGTCCGCCAGGCATTGCGTTTCGACGTGGCGGGGGGAGTCCAGGAAGCGTTCCACGAAGCATTCGCCCCGGCCGAAGGCCGCGGTGGCTTCGCGGACGGCCGATTCGTAGGCCTCGGGGATTTCCTCGCGGTCGCGCACGACCTTGATCCCGCGTCCGCCTCCGCCGTAGGCGGCCTTGATGGCCAGCGGCAGGCCGAACTGGTCCGCGAATTCAAGGACTTCCTGGGCCGAGGTGACCGGGTCCTTGGTGCCGGGGACCAGCGGGGCACCCACCTTTTCGGCGATGTGGCGGGCCTGGACCTTGTCGCCCAGGGCGGCGATGGCCTCGGGGGAGGGACCGATCCAGGTGATGCCGGCGTCGATCACCTTCCGCGCAAAGTCGGCGTTCTCGGACAGGAAGCCGTAACCGGGGTGGATCGCGTCCGCACCCGACTGCGAGGCAGCGTCGAGGATCTTGTCCATGACCAGGTAGGACTCGGCGGCCGTGTTGCCGCCCAGCGCGTAGGCCTCATCCGCCAGCCGGACATGCAGGGCATCCCGGTCCGGTTCCGCATAGACGGCCACGGAGGCGATGCCCTCATCGCGGGCGGCGCGGATGATGCGCACGGCAATCTCCCCGCGGTTGGCAATGAGCACCTTGGTAATGGCCGCGGCGGGTGGTGAAATTCTCACGCAAGACTCCTTCTTTCCTTCTGGGAGCCTAGCGCGGTTTTGAGGTTTTAGCCGACGCAGCATGGCATTTCGGCGTGTACCGGGCGCCTTCTTTGTAGGGTCCCTACAAAAGGGTGGTTGAGCGGGTGTGCGGACTCAGCCGGCGGCCGTAGGGTTCCAGAGCCGGGTGATGGAGACGCCGGTGTGGGCCAGCAGCTCGCGCAGCGTGGAGACGGAAAGGCCGACGACGGTGTGCGGGTCGCCGCGTATGCCCGTGATGAAGGCGCCGCCGCGGCTGTCGATGGTGAAGGATCCGGCCACCTGCAAAGGCTCACCGGTGGCGATATAGGCGTCTATTTCCTCCGGCGTCATTTTGGCGAACTGGACCTCGGCGGAGGCGACGGCGCCGATGGTCGCGCCGCTGCCGCCGTCGGCCATGTCCCGGTTGTCGATCAGCCAATGACCGGTGTGGA
>JBBRKU010000195.1:0-5082 GCA_038231735.1 Actinomycetales bacterium
ACCACCGACCTCGACCGTCCACCTGCAGTTTCGCCGCGCATCACCAAGGATGCCGGTCCAACCGTTCCACCCGCTTCGATTCGGGCTGCGGGAAGGATAACACCGTGCGGACCCATGGTGGCCCCGTCTTCCACCGTGACCGTGTCGATGCTCATGATCCGATCGTGAAAAAGGTGGGTCTGGAGCACGCAACCGCGGTTAACCGTTGAGCCGTCCCCCAACGTGACGAGGTCGGCCTCCGGCAGCCAGTAACTTTCGCACCAAACTCCGCGACCGATCCGCGCACCCAGGCAACGCAGCCACAAGACCAGGGCCGGTGTGCCGCTGGCCGCCCGGGCAAACCATGGTGCACTGACCATTTCGACGAACGCGTCAACCACCTCATTGCGCCAGACAAAGGAGCTCCAGAGCGGGTGCTCCCCTGCCCGGATCCGACCGACGAACAGCCACTTGGCGACGATGGTTGCCCCCGCTGCCACCCCTCCGGCCAACACCATGACCATCCCGCTGAGCAGGGCAGTTGGACCATAGCCCAGGCGGATGGCCAGCGCATCCAACACCACCAGCACCCCCACGGCGACGGCAACCGTGAGGACCGTCGGGACGATACGGCAGAATTCCCACAAGGCACGAGCAACCCGGAGGCGCTTGGGCGGTTCGAAGGTCCGGCTTTGGTCCCCGCCCAGTGCAGTACGCCGCAGCCTTGAGGGAGGGCTCCCGATCCAGGACGAGCCGGCCTTGGCCTTAGCGGGGGCCGCCGACAGCACGGCTACTAGGGCGTTCCTCGGAACACGCCGGCCCGGGGCGGTCATCCCGGAGTTGCCCAGAAATGAGCGCCTACCGATCTTGGCCGGGGCAATCTTCAAATACCCTCCGCCCAGCTCGTAGGAGGCGACCATTGTGTCATCGGCAAGGAACGCGCCTTCGCCGATGGTTGTCATCTTGGGCAGCAGAAGCACCGTGGACGCTTCAACGTTTTTCCCGACCTTGGCACCCAGCAGTCGTAGCCAGGTGGGGGTGAACAGGCTTGCGTACAGCGGAAAAAGGACGTCGCGTGCCCCGTCCAACACGCGCTCGGTGGCCCATACCTGCCAGCCGATCCGGCTGCGGACGGGGTAGAAACCCTCCCCCAGCCCGATCCCAAGGACCCTCACCGCACCCAAGGTGAGCAGCAGGTTCACGCCGAACCAGACCACGGCCGCCAGGGGGACTGCCAACAACAGTTGTGGCCAGGCCGAGGAAAGTGTCCCGTGTCCGCGCGAGGCGGCCAGCAGAATCAGGGCTGCAGCCGCCGCGGCAATGTACGGGATCAGGGCCAGAGCCCCGGAGGCCACCGCAAACCCGATAAACCACAGGCGGTGGAGTCGCGACGACGCTCCGGGTCGTTCATCCGGCCAGTCATGTCGCGCCGTGCCTAAACGTTTGGCCGGTGACCCTGCCACCAGCCGGCCGGGCTTGACCCGGCCGAAGACAGCCGATCCCGGCGAAACCACTGCTCCGGCTCCAATCCGCGCACCGGGCATCAGCGTGCTGCGGGCGCCAATGGTTGCTTCCGCCCCGACAACGATTGTGCCGATGTGCACGACGTCGCCGTCGATCCACCAGCCGGACAGATCCACCTCCGGCTCCACGGAACACCCGCTTCCGAGGGTGAGCCTGCCCGTCACCGGCGGCAGCGAATGCAGATTGACGTCCCGCCCGATCTTGGCTCCAAGGGCGCGCGCATAGTACGGAACCCAGGGTGCGCTGGCCAGACTCACCGCGGCGGCGAGGTCCGAAATCTGCTCCGCCAGCCAAAGCCGCAGGTGCACGCTGCCCGAGCGGGGGTAGGTGCCCGGTTCCACTCCCCGGAGAAGGAGCCGCGCCGCGGCGATGGAAATGCACATCCGGCCCCAGGGACTCACAAATACCGCCCAGGACAATGCGACCCACCACCAGGAAACCGTTGAGGCACTCCCCAAGCCCCAGCCGCGGATCAGATTGTTCGCGAACATCAGGTAGGTGAGCCAGCGCATTCCGGCAAGAACGTGAAGCGGGATGCCCATCACAGTTTGGAAGACCTGGGACCCCAGTGACGTCCGCCGCACATCCCTTTGAACCCCCACAGCGGGTCCGGTGGCCTCGTCGGGCTGTGACGCTTTGATGACGTCAATGAGCGCACCCAGCCGCGGATACGAGTAAATATTCGCCACCGTGATTGTCGGGTACCGCACACGGACCGCGGAAACAAGTTGCGCCGCCGCCAGTGATCCCCCACCCTGGGCAAAGAAATCCGCAGCCAGCCCGAACGGTGCCGCCCCGAGCACCGCGGTCCACTGATCCGCAATCCATTGGGACGGCCCATCCAGGGCGAGTGCGCCGTCGTCCGAATCGACGCTCGAGGCCGGTACGGGCCAGGGCAGGGAAGCACGGTCGACCTTCCCACTGGTTTTGGTCGGAAGCGAATCAACGATGGTCAGCAGCGGTATCAGGGGTGCCGGGAGAATGGCGGTGAGCTGCCCCCGGAGCCCTGGCAGATCCAGGCTGCCCTGAGGTCCAGGAACCAGGTACCCTACAAGTATTTGACTACCGCCGGACGTCGTGTGCACGGCAGCGGCCGCTCCGGCAACACCAGGGAGAGCCTGCAGTGCGGCATCAACCTCCCCCAGTTCGACCCGGCGCCCACCAAGTTTCACCTGTTCATCGGCCCGCCCAACAAAGATCAATCCCTCCTTTTCGTACCGGACCAGATCCCCTGAACGGTATGCCCTCCCCCACCCGAGGGTAGGCATCGGAGCATACTTTTCCGCGTCCTTTTGCGGGTCCAGGTACCGAGCCAAACCGACCCCGCCGACAATCAGCTCACCGGTTCCCCCTACGGCGACGGGCTCGTTGTTCCTGTCGACGACGGCAATGTCCCATCCGTCCAGCGGCAGCCCAATGCGAACAGGACCCTCCCCGCCCAGCCGCGCGGCACAGGCCACGACGGTGGCTTCCGTGGGTCCATAGGTGTTCCAGACCTCGCGGCCTCCAAGCGCCAGCCGGGCACCGAGCTCGGGCGGACAGGCCTCTCCGCCAAATATCAGCAACCGGACGTTCTCCAACGCCTCCGCGGGCCACAAGGCAGCCAGCGTCGGCACGGTCGAGACCACCGAAACTCCGCGTGAGACGAGCCACGAGCCCAGATCCGCACCGGCCCGGACCAGGGCGCGGGGGGCTGGGACGAGGCAGGCTCCGTATCGCCATGCCAGCCACATCTCCTCGCACGAAGCATCGAAGGCGACAGAGAGACCGGCCAACACCCGATCACCGGGCCCGATCGGCTCCTCCCGAAGAAACAGCCTCGCCTCCGCATCAACAAACGCGGCCGCCGACCGGTGGGTTACGGCGACGCCCTTCGGCGTCCCGGTAGACCCGGACGTAAAAATCACCCAGGCATCATCCTGGGTGCCCGGAAGACGTGGCGCAGCCGCGGCGCCCACAACACGCTCAAGGACGGCTATCTCACCGCTGGCACCCAAGACCCCCGCAACTCCTGCCTCTTCGAAGATCAGGCGGGCTCTTTCATCCGGATCATCGGCATCAACAGGCACGTAAGCGGCACCTATATAGAGGACCGCAAGAATTGAAATATAGAGTTCATTGGTTCCCGACGGGATCCGGACCCCGACCTTGTCACCCACGCGGAAGCCTGCTTGGTGCAAACTGGCCCCGAGGCCAGCCACCTCCACCATGAGCTCCGCATAGCTGAGAGTTGTCCGGCCGTCGTCCAGCGCCGACGCATCCGGACTGCGTTCCGCGGATGCCAAAAGTATGTCAATCAGGGTCCGAGCCCGGGGTGCCAACCGGCTGCGGGAGAGCTGAGCCTCGCGGCGGTCCGGTCGTGCGGCAGTGGGTTGAAGGTTACTCACGAACACATTCTTCCCCGCTCAGATGAACGCCAGAGGTCAACGGCTCAGACCAACGAGGCCGTCACGCCTGGCACCAAAAGCGAGACTTCCTCAGGTGCCGAGCATGGACGTCCCCAAAACAGTATCCATGCTCGGCTTCACGGAAGCCATAACCTGCCGGACCCGGAACCCGCACCGTTGTTGTGCGGTTACCGGCCGCTCTTGACGATCACGTCGTCGCTGTAGCTATCCCCCATCTGGCTGTTGTGCTCGGCCCCCAGTTGTACCGCGGAAAGTGTGGTGGCTCCCGTGCTGACGTTGTTGTTGGAATAGACGAGCTGATCATCAAACCAGACCTGGATGGTCGTCGCAGCACCGTTTGGTGCGACGTGCATCACCGCGTGGTGCCAGGCGTTTAGCCCGATGGTGGGCGCCGGAAGCCTGGTGTAGACGAATCCGCCCGTCGGAGTCGCCGTCCGCAGCCACAGCTGGCCATTGCTGTTGTACCGGTAGATGTCCGCTATCCGGGTGCTGCCTGACAGGAACCGGAAATACGGTACGTCGTTGCCGGGCACGCCCGCCTGGACAATGTTGAACCAGCCATCCGCGTACACCGCCGGCGTTCCAGCCGGGAGGGAAGCTGAGAAGTACGCCACCGAACCCGGGTCCGACGTCTCATGCAGATAGGCAGCACAGGCTCCTGTCTGGGCAACGGCCGAGGATACGGCTGCCGTCCCGGTGCCCGCCGTGTGGACAATGAACGGCGACAGGCTTCCGGATTCGAAGTTGTCTGCCACTACGGTTGTCCCCGGATATGAGTTCGTCGGGGCGCCGGTAGCGGGCTGACAGCTTGCGGTCGACGCCGAAGCCGGCAGAGCGCTCAAGGCGGCTGCCAGGGGCACGAGGAGCGCCCCAACGATCCCTAAACTACGAAGCGATTTCATGGGTTAACCCCCTTGATTTGGATGACAGTCCACTGTTTTTGCTGAGCGCAACGGCTCGCGGGCTGAGGGAGTCAAAAGCGCGTCCACGCGCGCAGGCTCCTCATAGAAGTAGTCGATCCCCTGCAGCGTTACTATCTCGTTACCCACTCGTTACTCGTCGGGGTCGCACGGCAGCTGGTTGCCCGCGGCCACAAAGTGCGGTTCCTGACCGGTCCCGAGTACGCGGACGTTGTCCGGGCTGCCGGAGCGGAGTTCCTGCCGCTGGGGCA
>JBBRKU010000196.1:0-5057 GCA_038231735.1 Actinomycetales bacterium
AGGGCAGCATGCTCCAGCTGGATGCCGTGGTCTGCGCCGTGGACGGGACCCGGTCGGTGCGGCTCAAAAGGGCCACCGATGCCCTGACCGAGGTTGGGGCTACACTGCTGGGCATCGCGGTGGCGGAGGAGTTGCTGGCCCAGGGCGCGGCCGATCTTGCGGACCTCGCCAGCAGCGGCTCGTGACCGGCCGGTCAAGCCCGTCGGGGCCCGCCCGCTCACGCCGCTGGTCGGGCTTGTCGAGACCCCTTCGGCGCACCTCGTGACCGCGTTCACCCCGGCCGCCGGCTCCCTGTCCGGCCTGCGCGTCGCCGTAACACGCAGTCCTGACCGGTCCGCGGCGCTGGTGCAGGCCCTGCGCGACGCCAGCGCTGAGCCGGTGCTGGTGCCGCTGATCGATTTTGAAACCGCCCCGGACCAGGCTGCGCTGAGCGCCGCGATGGCAGGCCTGGCCGCGGGAGAGTACGGCTGGCTGGTGGTCAGCAGCATCACCACGGTGCGGGCGCTGAAGCAGTGGTGCGCCGAACGGGGGACCAGCCTGACGGAGGTCATTCCGTCCGCGACCCGGATCGCGACCATTGGGCCGTCGTCGCGGAAAGTGCTCGAGGCGGAGGGGCTGGCTGTTGAACTGGCTCCGCTGAAGGTGCAGTCGGCGGCCGGTTTGGTCGAGCTGTGGCCAGCGGGCCAGGGCCGTGTTCTGCTGCCCCAGTCCGATATTGCCGAGTCCACGCTGCTTTCCGGGCTCGCGGCCAAGGGTGCGGATGTCCAGGCCGTGACGGCCTACCGCACTGTGGACTATCCGGCATGCCCGGACCTGCGGCTGGCCGCGGTGCTGGAGACAAGCCGGGACTGGGCCCACCCCCCTACGCGGGGCCAATCCGCCCCGGGCGCCCCCGGCGCAACCGGCGCCGTCGCGCCCGAGCCTGCCCGGCTCACCCCGGCCGAAGCGCAGGAGCAGGTCCGCAGCGGCAGGATTGACGCCGTCGTCGCCGCGTCCGGGAGTGCGGCCCGCAGTATTGCCAGGCTGCTGGGACCGCTGCCGGAATCCTGCCTGCTGATTGCCATCGGCGTCCCCACGCGCGAGGAATCCGCACGGTTGGGCCTGCGTGTGGCCGCGACCGCCAAGCAGCCAACTCCGGCCGGCATCGTCCGCGCGCTCGCCGAGGCGCGGGCGGCATCCGGGCCGGTTCCCGACGTTCCTACCGCCGTCCCTTCCAAGGAGTCATCGTGAGTTTCCCCCACCACCGCCCCCGCCGGCTGCGCACGACGCCCGCGATGCGCCGCCTGACCGCCGAGTTCCGGCTGGACCCGGCGGAGCTGATCCTGCCCGCGTTCATCCGCGAGGGGCTGACCCAACCGGTACAGATTTCTTCCATGCCCGGCGTCGTCCAGCACAGCACCGAAACGCTCAAGCGCGCGGCGGCGGAAGCCGTCGAGCTCGGGCTCGGTGGCGTCATGCTCTTCGGCGTCCCCGCGGTCCGGGACGCCATGGGTTCCGCGTCGCTGGACCCGGACGGCGTGCTGAACAAGGCCATCCGGGATGTCCGCGCCGAGGTAGGGGACGACCTGGTGATCATGAGCGATGTGTGCCTGGACGAATTTACCGACCACGGGCACTGCGGTGTGCTGGATGCCAAGGGCGCCGTGGACAACGATGCGACGCTGGAAATCTATGGCCGGATGGCTGTGGAGCAGGCCCGCGCCGGAGCCCACGTGCTGGGCCCGTCCGGGATGATGGACGGACAGGTGGCCGTGATCCGGCAGGCGCTGGACGAGGCCGGATTCCAGGACACCTCGATCGTGGCCTACGCCGCCAAGTACGCCTCGGCGTTTTACGGGCCGTTCCGGGAGGCGGTGGATTCCCAGCTCACCGGAGACCGGCGCACGTACCAGATGGATTCGGCCAACCGGCGGGAGGCGCTGCTGGAGGTGGAGCTGGACCTGGCAGAGGGCGCGGACATGGTCATGGTGAAGCCCGCCATGAGCTACCTGGACATTCTGGCCGATGTCGCGGCGATGTCCCCGGTGCCGGTGGCGGCGTACCAGATCTCCGGCGAGTACGCCATGATCGAAGCTGCCGCGGCGAACGGCTGGATCGACCGGCGCCGGGCCATCGAGGAGTCCGTCCTGAGCATTAAGCGCGCCGGAGCCAACATGGTGCTGACCTACTGGGCCGCCGAGCTGGCCGGCTGGATGAAGAACCGCTGACCACTGCGCCGGTCACTCCCACCGCTGCCGCCCAACCTGCTGAAAGAATGGAACCATGACCTCCACCGATATCTCCACAGAGCTGTTTGCCCGCGCCCAGACGCTGATGCCCGGCGGGGTGAATTCCCCGGTCAGGGCTTTCGGCTCGGTGGGTGGAACGCCCCGTTTTATGGTCAGCGCGAACGGTCCCTATCTGACGGATGCGGACGGCCGCGATTACGTTGACCTGGTCTGCTCGTGGGGTCCGGCGTTGCTGGGCCACGCGCACCCGGACGTGCTCGCGGCGGTGCACGCCGCCGTCGACCGTGGCCTGAGCTTTGGCGCGTCGACGCCGGCCGAGGCGGACCTTGCCGCGCTGGTCCAGGAACGGGTGCCCGCGGTCGAGCGGCTGCGGATGGTCTCCACCGGCACGGAGGCCACCATGACGGCCGTCCGGCTGGCCCGCGGATTCACCGGACGTAACCTGATCATCAAGTTTGCCGGCTGCTACCACGGCCATCTGGATGGACTGCTGGCCGCGGCCGGATCGGGCTTGGCGACGCTGGCGCTGCCCGGATCCGCCGGAGTCACGGCGGCCACCGCGGCGGAGACGCTGGTGCTGCCCTACAACGACCTCGCGGCCGTGGAAGCGGCCTTCGCCGTGCACGGCAGCAGCATTGCCGCCGTCATCACCGAGGCCGCCCCCGCCAATATGGGCGTGGTGACGCCCGGGGCCGGCTTCAACGCCGGTCTGGCCCGGATCACCCGCGAACACGGCGCGTTGCTGATCCTGGACGAGGTCCTCACCGGCTTCCGCACCGGACCGGCCGGCTACTGGGGCCTCACCGGCTCTTCCGCGGGCTCCGAGCCGGGCTGGACCCCGGACCTCTTCACCTTCGGCAAGGTTATCGGCGGGGGACTGCCGACGGCGGCTCTGGGCGGGCGCGCGGAGGTCATGGACTACCTGGCTCCGCTGGGGCCGGTCTACCAGGCCGGCACGCTCTCCGGGAATCCGGTGGCGATGGCGGCCGGCGTCGCCACCCTGCGCGCCGCCACGTCCGAGGTTTACGCGGTGGTGGACAAACGCTCGCTGGAACTCTCGACCGCGCTCTCCGCGGCCCTGGACGAGGCGGGCGTGGACCACTCCGTGCAGCGGGCCGGGAACCTGTTCTCCGTCGCGTTCGGCACCTCCGAGCACGGCGTGCATAACTACGACGACGCCCAGGGCCAGGAAGTCTTCCGCTTCGCGCCGTTCTTCCATTCCATGCTGGACGCGGGGGTCTACCTGCCGCCGTCCGTCTTCGAGGCATGGTTCCTCTCCGCTGCCCACGACGACGCCGCCATGAACCGGATCTATGAGGCGCTACCCGCAGCTGCCAGGGCCGCCGCGCAGGCAAAGGTGGAGGCCACCGTCTAGCAGTGGCCTCCCTGCCAGTTGCACCCTGCAACGGATGCTGTGGGGCCCTAGGGTTGCGACACCAACGGCAGCCCGGCCTTGGCCGCGTTGCCGAACTGGTCGTCTATCAGCACAACCTGGCGTCCGCGGGAGGCCAGCAGCGACGCCGCAATGGAGGCCCGGTAGCCTCCGGTGCAATGGACCCAGATCTCTCCGTCCGGCACGCTGGCCAGCCGCGCGGGAAGGTCATGCAGGGGAATATGGGCAGCGCCCTCGATGTGCTTATGCGACCACTCGCCGTCTCGCCGGACGTCCAGAACGGTCACCGGCCGGTGGTGGCGGACGCTGGCCAGATCGGTGAAATCCGCCCGCGGGTAGCTGCCCAAAGCACCTCCGCTCCACTGTTCCGGGCCGCCTGTGCCCGCCGCTACGGGGCGATCCACGCCGATGCGCACCAGTTCGCGCTGGGCCTGGGCAACGTCCGCGGCCGTCGACCCCAGCAGGGTTACGGGCGTGTGCCAGGGGATAAGCCAACCCAGGTACGTGGCGAACGCGCCGTCCAGCCCAAAGTTGAGCGTCCCGGGGGCATGCCCGGCCGCAAATGCGGTGCGGGTGCGCAGATCCACCACCCATTCGCCGGATTCAATGCGGGTCCGCAGCTCGGCGGCATCGGCGCGCTCGGGAAACTGCAGGTCCGGTGCTCGCTGACCGGCCAGATTCAAGGCACCCATCCGGGCATAGTAGGCCGGAAAAGCATCCAGGCCGGCCAGCAACTCCCGGACGTAGGCGTCTTCATCCTTGGTGAGCACGGGATTGATTTGTTTCTCCTGACCAATCGTGGACGCCGTGGAGTTGGCGGCCGCCGTCGAACAGAAACTGCCAAAGCCGTGGGTGGGCAGCACCTGGGCGGACTCCGGCAGTGCGTCGGCGATCCGGCGGGCCGAGTCGTACTGCTGGTGGGCCAGCATGTCGGTGTGTTCGGGACCGAGCAGGTCGGGGCGCCCGGTGGCTCCGAACAGCAACGAACCGCCGGTGAAGACGCCGATGTTCCGGTCGCCGGATTCAAGGATGTAGGACAGGTGCGTCATCGTGTGCCCGGGCGTGGCAAGAACATGAACGGTCATGGACGGACCGACCTTGATCCGTTGGCCGTCGCTGATCGGCGTCCGCTCGAACGCCACGTGGTCGGCCGCGTTGACCAGGTAGGCCGCCCCGGTTGCCCGGGCCAGGGCCAGGCCGCCGCTCACATAGTCGTTGTGGATATGGGTTTCAAAAATATGGGTGATTCGCACATCCGCTTCGCGGGCGACCGCCAGAACCCTGTCAATGTCACGTTGCGGATCGACGACGAAAGCCGTGCTTCCGTCATGGACAAGATAACTGCGGTCCCCCAAGGTGGGGGTTTCAATGACAATGATGGCAACCATCGACGGTTTCCCCGCTTAGTCTGAGGACCATTTCAGACTACGCCTGCG
>JBBRKU010000197.1:0-5041 GCA_038231735.1 Actinomycetales bacterium
CTCGGGGGATTCGCCCACCAGCGGGCCGCCGTCAGGGGTGAAGGAGAAGATGCCGTTGAAGCCGTCCGCGATCGCGGCCCCGTGCAGCGCCGGCAACAGCGCGAGGCTGTCCTCCCAGGAGGGCAGGAAATCCGCCTCCGTGAAGTCCAGCCGGGACGGCATGCGGTGCTCGGACATTTCGCCGGGGGCGACTTCCGGGAGCTGCGCCAGGTCAACCGGCATTGGCCGGTGCGCGTAGGAGCCGATGCCGATCCGGTCGCCGTGTTCGCGGTAGTAAAGGTCCTTGTCCTGGTGGCGCAGGATCGGCAGCGCGGCGCCGTCGGGCATCGCGTTCCTGCCGGCCAGCTCCGGCAGGGCCGTCGTCGTCACGTACTGGTGGGCCAGCGGTAGCAGTGGCACGGCCATGCCGACCATCGCGCCGATCTGCGGGCCCCAGAAACCGGCGCAGGAGACCACAATGTCGGCTGGAATCACGCCCTCCGGTGTGCGCACACCGGTGACCTTGCCGCCGCTTTGTTCGATGCCGGTGACCGGAGTGGAGCCGACGAACGTAGCGCCCGCTTCGGTAGCGCGGCTGATCAGCAATTGCACGGCTCTGGCGGCGGAGGCGAGGCCGTCGGTGGGCACGTAAAGTCCGCCCAGAACCATGCCGCGGTCAATTAGCGGATGCTGTTTTTCACACTCATCGGCGTCGATGATTCGGGCTTCGATGCCCCAGGACGTGGCGTAGCCGAGCTTGCGATGCAGCTCGGCCAGCCGAGCCTCGCTGGTCGCCAGCTCCAGGCCACCCACCTGGTTGAAGCAGGATGCACCACCGGCATTGAGTGAGAGCAGCTTCTCCACCGTGTAGGCGGCGAATTCACTCATCGTCTTGGAGCCATTGGTCTGGAATACCAGCCCCGGGGCATGGGAGGTGGAACCGCCGGCCAGGCGCAGCGGACCCTGCTCAACGACGGTGATGTTGGTCCAGCCGCGGCTGACCAGCTCGTCAGCCAGGTTTGCGCCGACGATGCCGGCGCCGATGATGACAACGCGTGGTGTTGGGGTCATTCGATGGTCTCCATTGGGCTCAGGATGCGGGAAGGACGAGGCCGGGCTCCGGAAGGCCCCGGGACGCGGTCGGCAGGATGCATGAATACGAGATGTTTCATTCCGCTAGCGGAAAACCACCGTGCGGGACTTGTTCAGCAGGACACGGTGCTCGGTATGCCAGGCCACGGCCCGGGAGAGCGCCAGGGCCTCTGCATCGCGTCCGACGGCGACCATCGACGCGGGATCCAGGCAATGGTCCACCCGGATCACTTCCTGTTCGATGATCGGTCCCTCATCGAGGTCTGCGGTGACGTAGTGCGCCGTGGCACCAACGAGTTTCACACCGCGGGCGTAGGCCTGATGGTACGGTTTTGCGCCCTTGAAACCGGGCAGGAACGAGTGGTGGATGTTGATGGCCCGGCCGCGCAGCGCGTGGCACAACTCATCCGATAGCACCTGCATGTAGCGCGCCAGGACCACCAGATCCGCTTGATAGCCCGACACGGTGTCCAGCAGTCGACGCTCGGCTGCGGCTTTGGTCTGCGGGGTTACCGGAATATGGATGAACGGCAGACCCGCCGCCTCGGCCATCGGGCGCAGGTCCTCGTGGTTGGAAACAACCGCCACTATGTCCGCACTCAGGCTTCCGGAGCGCCAGCGGTAGATCAGGTCGTTGAGGCAGTGCCCGAATTTGGACACCATGATCAGCAGACGGGCCCGGCTGCCGTCGCTGATCTGGAAGGTCATGCCGAAGCGCTCACCGATGGGGGCAAATGCCGTGCTCAGTTCGGCAGCGGAGATCGCGTCCTGGCTGGCGCGCAGGCCGTCGGGGCGGAAGGCGGTGCGCAGGAACAGGGTCCCGGAAACGTGATCGTCGACCTGCTGATGTTCAAGGATGTCGAAGCCGCCCTCGTCCAGGAAACTGGTGACGGCGTGGACAATTCCCGGCCGTTCCGGACAGCTCAGCGTCAGCACGTAGGGTGCGGGGCTGCCGGCGGTATCTGTCCCGGGAGTGCGCGCATCGCCGGCCGCCGCAACCGGGGATGCCCGTGTCAGGGTAGGTTGATTCACCGTTACCGCCTCGCAATAAGTATTTTGAATGGGAAAACGAAGGCGCCGGAGGACGTCATTGACCGTGGACGCTCAGTCCGGGCGGAAGGTTGGGAGCCTCTGCAGACTCGGTGACCATGATGTCGCCATCTATCACCGTCACTTCATGGACCCGAACCGGCCGCTTGGCCGGCGGTGCATCCACGGTTCCGGTGCGCAGATTGAAACGAGAGGCGTGCAGGGGGCACTCGACTTCGCACCCTTCCACCCAACCATCCGCCAGGGATGCGTCCTGATGGGTGCAGGTGTCATCGATCGCAAACAGCTCGCCATCCTCCGTGTGGAAGACCGCGATCGGCGGTGACGTATCGAGCCGAAGCGCTTCCCCGGGGGGCAGTGCGCTGAGTGGACATGCCTTGTGCATCCGGGCCTCGTTCCCTTGCGGAATCCCTCAAGTCTGGAATTCGCGTTTCGCTATGAACAACTCCGTTCGTAGTACGCAACATCGTGATCTACATCACTACGCTTGTCAAGGGCGTTAAGTCATTCATGCTTTTCCTTGACAAGCAACCCCCGGACGTTCACGCTGTTTCACATACCGATGTTTGTTGCGTCCTGCGCAATAAATCGGCAATCTCAGAAAGAGGTAGGGATCGTGCAGACTGTTGCCATTGTGGGGGCCTCCCTGGCGGGCATCTCGGCGGCGCGTGCGCTCCGGTCGCAAGGTTTCGGCGGTCGCCTGGTCATTATTGGCGACGAACCGGAGCGGCCCTACGACCGTCCGCCGCTGTCTAAGGACTTTCTGGCCGGACGGATCACCGCCGGCGATCTTTCGCTGGAAACGGCCGGGGAGGACCTGGACGCCGAATGGCTGCTCGGCGTTGCGGCCACAGGGCTGGACGCGTCGGGCCGCATCATCACCCTCAGTGATGGCACCGAGGTCCGTTTTGACGCCGTGGTTCTCGCCACCGGCTCGCGTGCCCGCACGCTGCCGGAGGCGGCCGGCAAGCACAACGTCCACACCCTCCGTACCCTGGGTGACGCCCAACGCCTCAAGGAGCAGTTGAGCGCGGGACGCCGGCTTGTGGTGGTCGGGGCCGGTTTTGTCGGCGCTGAAGTCGCTTCCACCGCCAGGTCCTTGGACATGGAGGTCACCATCATCGGGGCCGACGCCGTTCCCTTGGCCGGCCCGCTCGGTGCCCTGATGGGCGCACATATCGCCGGTCTGCACGAGGCCCATGGGGTACGGCTGATCTGCGGCGCCCGGGTGGAGTCGTTCGCGCTCCTTGACGACGTGGTCACCGCCGTCCGGCTCGCGGATGGGCGCGAGGTGCCGGCCGACGTCGTCGTGCTTGGTATTGGAGGCGCGCCTAATGTGGGCTGGCTCGAGGGCTCGGGCCTGGAATTGGCCAACGGCATCCGCTGTGACGCCACCGGCCGTACTAACGTCAGCGGCATCGTTGCGGTGGGGGACTGCGCCGAATGGTTCGATGAACACTCCGGTGTGCATTCCCGCTTGGAGCACTGGACCGGCGCGCTGGAGCGGCCCGCGGTTGCCGTTGCGGCACTGCTTGCGGACCTCGCAGAGGCAGATGGCTCAGCGGTCCGCAATGCCGTGGCCGACGCTGAGGTTCCTCCCGATGCTGGCGGCCGGGTGGCGGCGAAGCGGCCCTATTTCTGGTCCGACCAGTACGGCAGCAGGCTCCAGTTTGCCGGCGCGGCCCACCTGGCGGACCGGGTGGAGATCGAAGCCGGCGATCCGGCCGATTTCAGCTTCCTGGCCGTCTACTACCTGGCCGAGGAAGCCGTCGCTGTGCTTGGTGTGAACCAGCCCAGGCTGTTCACCAGGTGGCGCAAGGCCCTGGACAAGGCAGGGCCTATGAGCCGGGAAGCCCTGCCCCTGGTTCCGGCACTGGCCATTTCGTAATCGCATTCCATTCCCGTCCCGACTGATATCCATTCACCGCCGCCGCTGAGGAGCAAAATAATGACCGCAGAAGTGATTTCCCCGAGCCTGATCCCCACGCTGCCGGGCCGCACCTACATTGACGAGGATGTATTCCGCGCCGAGCAGGAGCAGATCTTTGAAAAGATGTGGTTCTGCGCGGTGTTGTCCGCCGACCTGGACAAGCCGGGAGCCTTCCGTACGGTGCAGGTTGGCCGCGAAAGCGTGATCATCAACCGCACACGCAAGGGCGAGGTCCGCGCGTTCTACAACATCTGCCGCCACCGCGGGGTGAAGCTGTGCATGGAGGAGTCCGGTGAGGCCGGCCGCTCCTTCCAATGCCCGTACCATGCATGGACCTATGACCTTGAGGGCAAGCTCATTGCCGCGCCGAACCTGACCAAGATGCCGGACATCGACCGCCAGGAATACGGGCTGGTGAAGATTCAGGTCCGTGAATTCATGGGCTACATCTGGGTATGTCTGGCCGAGGAACCGCCGTCCTTCGAGGACGACGTCATCGGAGCCATCGAAGAACGGCTAGGTGACCTGAAGGCCATCGAAGGATACGACATTGCCCATCTGAGCCTGGGCCGGCGCATCAAATATGATGTCAAGGCCAACTGGAAGCTCATCATCGAAAACTTCATGGAGTGCTACCACTGCGCCACCATCCACCCCGAACTGACCGAAGTTCTTCCGGAGTTCGCCGACGGCCTGGCGGCACAGTATTTTGTGGGTCATGGCGCCGAGTTCGGCGAGGACATTAAGGGCTTCACGGTGGACGGATCCGAGGGCATGGACCGTATTCCCGGTATCGGTGACGATCAGGACCGCCGGTACTATGCCATTACCATCAAGCCCACGGTATTCGTGAACCTGGTGCCGGACCATGTCATCATCCACCGCATGTTCCCGCTGGCCGCGGACCGCACCATTGTTGAGTGTGACTGGCTTTATCTGCCGAGCGTGGTGGAAAGCGGCAAGGACCTTTCCGCCTCCGTCGAGCTGTTC
>JBBRKU010000198.1:0-4993 GCA_038231735.1 Actinomycetales bacterium
AGCAGCCGGATGTCGGCCGGGATAATGGCGCCTATTCCGAGCTGGACTATGTCCCCGGGGACCAGATCGACGACGTTGATCTGCTCCGGCGTGCCGTCGCGGAGAACTACGGCCCGGTGCGTCACACTCGAGTGCAGCGCCTCCGCCGCCCGTTCGGCCCGGAACTCGTTGCTGAAGCCCAGGCCCACGCTGACAATGAGGATCACGCCGATAACGATGGAGTTGGTGGCGTCACCCAGGAACAGGGACAGGCCCGCGGTGATGATGAGCAGGACGAGGATGGGGCTGCGCAACTGCCGCAAGAGCACCGCCCATCCGTTGGCCTTGTGGGTCCTCACGGCGTTCGGACCCATCTCGGCCAGGCGCCGTGCGGCTTCCTGCTGTGTCAGGCCCGACGGCGATGAGCCCAGGTCGCGGAGGATCTGGTCCCCGGTGCGCTGGGCGGATGCGCCGATCGACCGCTTTTCGTCCAGCTCCTGCATTTACGGCTCCCGGGTCCATTGGTTCTGGACTAAGAATACGACGGCCGGACGGCCGGGACGGACTTTCGGCCCTAGTCCCCCTCCTGCGCACCGGAGAGAATTGCTGTACCCGGCATCAACGGGAGAGAATCATGGGCGGCTGCCTACTGGCCGCCTTCCGCAACGCACCGGGCCGGCGGGCCCATTGGATAGGAGCCATCGTGGAGCAGCTACCCGCTGATGACGGCACGACCGGCCAACTGCCGGCACCCCTGCGGGTCTTCATCCTCGATGACCACGAACTTGTGCGCAGGGGCCTGCAGGAGCTCCTCGAGGGCGAGGGCTTCGTCGTCGTCGGAGAGACCGGATCCGCCGTCGAGGCGACACGCCGCATTCCTGCCCTGCGCCCGGATGTTGCCGTCCTGGATGCCCGCCTGCCGGATGGAACGGGGATAGAAGTCTGCCGGGACGTCCGGTCCGTCGATCCGTCACTCCGGTGCCTGATCCTCACCAGTTACGACGACGATCAGGCCCTGCACGGCGCCGTGCTGGCGGGCGCCGCCGGCTACGTGCTCAAGGAAATCCGCGGCACCGATCTGGTCACAGCGCTCCGCCGCGCGACCAACGGGGAGTCGCTCTTCGACGCCGATGTTGAGGCGCGTGTCATCGCCGGCCTGACACAGCCGGATCCGGTGGACCCCCGGACGGCTGCCCTCAGTCCCCAGGAGCGGCGGGTGCTGGCTCTGATCGGCCGGGGCCTGACCAACCGGCAGAGCGGCGAGGAGATGTTCCTGGCGGAAAAGACCATCAAGAACTATGTCTCCTCCCTGCTGGGGAAGCTGGGCTTCGAGCGGCGGACCCAGGCCGCGGTATTCCTGGCGAAAGGAACTGCACCAGGCCTTCCCGGCACGCGCTGACCAGGGCGGCGTGCAGCTACCAGGCGGTTCTGCGTCGAACGCGGCCTGGCCGTGGCGAAGACCTTCGGCCGCAAGTACGTCAAGTTTGCCGCCCCCTCAGGGCACGTCAAGCCGGCGCTCTACGGGCGCAGTTTCGCCACCAAAGATGCCGGTGTCTCGCCGGACGGAACCGGATCGCACCGGATCGTCCTTGGCAGCGATGCCGGGAACTTCACCGACCCGGACGTGATCACTGGGAGGCCGCGTCAGTCTGAGTGCGCTTGGCAGGGGACCTGATCCGCATCTACCTGCTGGCGCTGGCTCGCTGGTATTCTCAAGCCATGACCCCGGAGGAACTGGCCAATCTCGCGCACCTGCGACGGGCGCGGGACCTGATTGACAGGGACTTCGCTCTCCCGCTCGACGTGCCCACCATCGCCCAGCGGGCGTTCATGTCCGCCGCGCATTTCTCCCGCAAATTCCGCGCGGCCTACGGGGAGACGCCCTACAGCTACCTGATGACCCGCCGCATTGAACGGGCGACGGCGCTGCTGCGGGCCGGCGCGTCCGTCACCGACGCCTGCATGGCTGTGGGCGCCACCTCGCTGGGGTCCTTCAGTTCGCGGTTCACCGAGCTCATGGGCGAAACGCCCAGCGCGTACCGCGCCCGGGAACACGACGCCATCGAGGCGATGCCGCCGTGCTTTGCCAGGGCCACCACGCGGCCGCTCCGCTACGGTGCCCGGACCGGCGGCACCACAGCCGCGGCACCCGACAGGGTGAGCAGGAATGAAGAAGCGGTTCGGAGTGCTGCCGTATAACGTTTCTGTCATGACTATTTCACTTCAGTACACCAACATCACCGTCAACGACCCCGACGAATCCATAGCGTTTTACCGCGACGCGCTGGGCCTGGTGGTCCGCAATGACGTCGCTTCCGGCGGCTTCCGCTGGGTCACGCTTGGCACCGACGCCCAGCCCGGGTTGGGCGTCGTCTTGTCCGAACCCCATGCCGGCCGCTCCCAGGCCGACGGCGACGCGCTCCAGGAACTGCTCACCAAGGGCGTGCTGCCGATGCTCGTGTTCCGCACCGATGACCTGGACGCCGCGTTTGAGCAGGCCCGGGCCGCCGGCGCCGAGGTGCTGCAGGAGCCCATCGCCCAGCCATGGGGCCCGCGGGACTGCGCGTTCCGCGACCCGTCCGGCAACACTGTCCGCATTTCCCAGGAATAGGGCACGGGGCGGCCGCCGGCGGATCCTAGTCGACCGGCACGGACCATCGTAACCGGGTTCCAGACTGCGGCGCACTTTCTATGTCCAGTACACCGGCCAGCAGTTCTGCCCGGTGTTCCATGTTCGCCAGGCCGCTGCGCAGCGTCGGGTTGCTGAAACCGCGACCGTCGTCGGAAACCAAAAGCTCCAGCCGGCCCGGCTCCGCTGTCACCGAGATTTCAATCGTGCTGGCGGCCGCATGATGGACGGCGTTGCTGAGTCCTTCCGAAAGCACCGCAAGGAGGTGCTCCCCGACCGCTGGCGGAACGCCGGAATCGATGGCGCCGGAGAGTCGCAGCCGCGGTGTAAACGGAATGGATTTGGCGCCATCCTGGATGGTCCGGAGGATCCGGCTGCTCAGCAGCTCCTTTTGACCGGTTGCGCCCCGGAGCGAATAGATGGTCGCGCGGAGCTCGCGGATCGTCTCATCCAGCTCGCCGGTTACCGCGCTGATCCGTTCCAGGGCGGTAGGGTCAGCCGTGAACCGGCGCAGGCTCTGCATGCTCAGCCCTGCGGCGAAGAGCCGCTGAATCACCACGTCATGGAGGTCTCTGGCAATGCGGTCCCGGTCCTTGAAGACCGCAAGTTCTTCCCGCAGCCGGTGCGCCCGGGCCAGTTCCAGGGCCAGGGCGACGTGCGATCCGAAGACGGCGCTCATCTCCACATCCGTCGGTGGGAACCCTCCGGCCGCCTTCTGCCGGATCAGGATCAGGAGCCCCTGGTTGGGTCCGCGCAGTCCCAGCGCGGCAACCAGCGCCGGGCCGAGCTTCGCTGCGCCGGACTTCCCGAGAATCTCCGTGCTGTCCCAGACGGTGTCCGATGCCCCGCTGTGCAGCACCTCCGCGATCGCGGGTGAGTCCAACCGCAGCGCCCGGCCCTTCAGTTTCGCTGCTCCCAGGCCCACAGTGGCGGCGCAATACATGCCTGTGCCGTCCTCATCCGGGACAGCAATGATGGCCACGGCAGCGTCGGTGACCTGGAGTGCGCGTTCCGCGATCAGGTTCAAGCCTTCGGCCAGGGCGTCCTGGCCGGTTCCCATCATTTTTCCGCTGACGTCCATGGATGCCTCGCGCCAGAGCTGCCGCCGGCCGGCCTCTTCGAACAGGCGCGCGTTCTCGATCGCAACCCCTGCTGCCGCAGCCAGCGCCACGGCCAGCTCCTCGTCCTCCGCCGTGAAGTCCCCGCCGCCGTCCTTCTCCGTCAGATACAGATTTCCGAAGGCCACGTCCCGGACCCGCACAGGAACCCCCAGGAATGACACCATCGGCGGGTGGTTGGGTGGAAAGCCGTACGCCGCCGGATGCTGGCTCAGATCATGCAGTCGGATCGGATGGGGCTCCCGAATAAGCAGCCCCAGCACCCCGTGTCCCGTGGGCAGGTCACCGATCCTGCCGGCCATATCCTCGTCAATGCCTACCGTGATGAAGTGGCTCAGCATACCGTCGTCGCCAATCACCCCGAGCGCACCGTACCGGGCCCCCAACAGCCGGCAGGCACTCCTGACCACCCGGTCCAGCACGGCCTCCAGGCTGAGGTCCTCGGCAATGGACATAACAGCGTCAAGCAGGCCTCGCATGCGTTCCTGCGTGTGGAGCAGCTCATCGGCCCGGGAAACGAACTCGCGCAATAGATCTTCGATCCTGGTTCCCGCGCTCAGCGGCAGGGCAGGGATCTGTCCCGGCTTATCGTGGTCGCCCAGAATTTCCACGTCCATCAACAAACCTCCGTGCTGGTTATTGCTCAGGAGCTACACTGGCGCCGGGCAGGCTCCACCCGTCTGAGATCACCATACCCCGGGGACCTTCGGCCCTAGCCGCAACCAGCTGCCCCCGGTAGGCTCACGACATGTCAGAGAATCTGCCCACTCCCCGGACGGAGGAGCTCGGCACCCACGAATGCTGGAATCTGCTCCGGACGGTGTCCGTCGGGCGGCTGGCTGTCTGGACCGGCGCCCAGCCGCACATCTTCCCGCTGAACTATGTGGTGGATCATGGCAGCTTGGTCTTCCGCACCGGGGCAGGCACAAAACTCTCAGGGATCTTGGGCGGAGAGCCCGTCGCCCTCGAAGCGGACGGCGTGGATGCGGAAAGCGGCGTCGCCTGGAGCGTCGTCGCCAAGGGCAAGGCGGAGGAGGTGCGCCGAGGGGACGAGTTGCTCGAGACCGTGGGTCTGCTGCTGTTCCCCTGGGAGGGCGGCCGCAAAGACCACTTCATCCGGATCGTTCCGGAGACGCTCACCGGCCGGCGCTTCACCGTTAGCCCGCCGGCGACCTGGTGGACACCGCTGGACGGCACCGGCCAGGCATCAGCGGAATGACTTAAGTTTCCGGCGCAGCCCCGGCCACGCCGCCGCGAACCCCGGGTG
>JBBRKU010000199.1:0-4986 GCA_038231735.1 Actinomycetales bacterium
CTTCGGTTTTTCCATGAGGCGTGCCGAGAAATCTGCGGGCAAATTCCGCCGTCGGGTGAACCTGCAGGTGAAGCCGATCCAAGCTGTCAATCAGCTTGACCAGAAACGCCGGGACCAAACCAAACTGGGCGACGTGTAATGCCCCGAGAAAATACCCGGAATCGGTCAAGATCAGGCCGGCCAAGTTTTGGGAAACGCCGTCCACGATTACGTCGGAGGGACCCTCTTTAATGTGACCCCGGCCAATGTTTGTCGCCCAGGTCACCGATGCTATCCAGTCCTCCGGAAAATGCGTGTCCGCAGCCGGGGACTTGCCGGCCAGCCCGTCCAAAACGCGGCCGCCCCGATAAGTCCGCCAGACCCGGTTTTGCGGCAGAAGCACCAGTTTGCCACGATGGTTGTCCATGTGAATCCAGCTTAACTCTCAGTCGCGGAAATGACGATGGAATCCAAGTAGAGGAAACAGCGCTTGTCGCTCGCGGCCTCGACGCCGAAGCCGGTGCCAATCAGTCCGGGACACTTGTCGGTGCTGGCACGCCAGCCCTCCAGCGGCGGCTGGGGATCATGCCGGCGGCCCTGCACGTTGAATTCCTTTCCGTGGCAGTGAAAGTCCACGTACTCGTATCGGGCGAGGTCGAACGTGAAGCGGAGGTAGTTCCACTGGTATTTCGTGGCGGCGCGATTGAAACCCAGGTCCTGCTGGCCGTCGGCCAGGTCTTCCCACGCACCGTCCTTCACGCCCTCGGTGCCTACGTTGGCCTGCCACGTCCGCACAAGCTGGCCATTCTCGGCGTTGTGGTAGCGCAAGGCCGGCCACCAGCGTCGCGGCGCCTGGCCTTGGTCCTTGATGTGATGCAGGTCCATCACATCGAAGGTCAGGTAAAGCGCGCGAATGTCGGTCTCGCCGAGCTGAAAGTCGGTCGGATCCGACTTGAAGCAGAACCAGGTCTCGACGCGGAATTTCCCGCGCCAGGGCGAGCCGAGTCGCTTTTGCGCAAAGACCTTGCTGCCCGCGAGCGGCAGCGTGGGCACCTTGAGCGCGTAGGTGCCGGTGAGCGCGCCCGCCGTGCCGACGTCCCACGACGTGAGCGAGCTCAGCATCGGCACGCCGCGCGGGCCGAACGGAAGCTTGCGGTCGACGCGCATCTTTGGGTCCTCGCGGGCCCTCGCGATGGCCTGCGTCACCGCATCCACCGGCTGGTAGCGGCCAGGATAATCATCCCAGCCGTCATAATCGGGAAAGTAGCCCTGCCAGCCGTGCTGACCGGTGTTGAAATCGTCGAAATGCAGGATGCGATCGAGCGGATTGTAGCGGCTCAACCGCGGGTCGGTGTGCCGCTGGGACTGGCGGAGTTCGTCCTGGTTTATGGTCATCCTTTGAGCACCCAGTAGAAATCGAAGACAAAGGCGGGCTCGCCACCAGCCGGTCCGCCGCTGACCTCGGCGGCTACGCGGAGCCAATTACCAAACTGACCGAGCGGCAGGTAGTGCGCGCCCGAATCGGTGATGACCAGTGGGGGCGCTGAGTGGTTCAACCAGCGTACGCCGTCAGCGGATATCTGCGCTTGCAGCACCAGCTTCGGCGCGGGGCCGTGCGCTTCGCGCACATAGACCAGCGCCAGGGCCTCGTCGGCCCAGCCGGCCTCGTGCGGCTCGGTGGCGAAGGACCCATTGGCTTTCGACGACAATACCTCCATCGGCGCGGTGTGGATGTTTTTCACGGTGACGGCCGGTCCGCGATGGCGGCCTCGACCGCTGCGAGGGTTTCTGCCTTCACCGGCAGGATGCTGGTCAGACGGTGATGCACGCGGACCAGCTGGTCCGCCTCAGCCCGACCGCAAAAACCGCGCCGGGTGATGGCAGGGACGATCTGCTCCCGCGTCTCGGCCAGCAATCCCGCCTCCGTGAGGCCCGCGATCTTTTCCCGCTGCTGGCGCAGCATCGCGACGATGGCGGGCGTGTGAGGCAAACCCGCGAGCTGGTGTGCAAACTCGCGGGCAAAAACCGCGCGATAGCCGGCGCTGCCCGGCGCATGTCCCGGATTCTCCTGCCTCGCGGCGACCGCCGCCAGCGTGGTGAGACCCGCAAAGGCCTTGTCCGCGGGGTTGGCCTGCAGGCTGCGGATCCAGGCGGCCGTCACGATGGCCCGGTCGTCTTCGCCGAAGTAATGCGCGAGGTGCACCCGGGTGGAGAGCAGGATCTTCAGTACCGCCGGATCGTCGACATCCGCGGGCACCCCGAACTGGCGCTCGACGTCCGCGCGCACGGTCCCGGCAAAGGCGCGGAATTTTTCCGCACTCGTTACAAGGTCAAATGGGGCGGCGGGCAAGACATAGCGCGGCTCCTGGGCGGAGCCAAACAGCGGCGCCGCGAATAGCAGTAGCAGTGGATTCAGGCGGGATGGGGTTCGCATAAATTACCAGGCATAGGCGGAAGTCTCGCCGAAGCGGTCGAGCCACTGGCCATTGTGCCGAGGTTGAAGATTTTCGATGGTGGAGGCGAGCGCGGCCGCGGCGGCATCCAGTTCGAGCTCCGCTCCGTGTCCACCCATATCGGTCTTGATCCAACCCGGCGAAATGGAGACGACCGTGAAGCCCGCCAGATCTCGCGCCGCCTGGCAGGTGAGCATGTTCAAGCCAGCCTTGGAAATGCAGTAGGCGGGCGCCGGCCTCGCTGCGGATCCCGAATTTTTCGTGAGCGAACCCGCCCCGGAGGATATGTTAACGACGCGCGGGTGCGCGCTCCTTCGTAGGGCTGGAATCGCCGCCTGCAGCACGCGCAGGGCGCCGAGCACGTTCACGTCGAAGGCGTCGGCCACCGCCCCAATTGCCACGTCCGCGACGGTGTGATCGCGCGGCTCCGGATTGATACCGGCGTTGTTCACGAGGACGTCGAGCGAATCGGTGCGCTCCCGCAGCCTGGCGGTCAGCGCCGCCACGCCGGCAGCGTCCCTGACTTCGAGCGCCAGCACCTCGCACTGGCTTGCGTGAGCCTGCGTCAAGCGGGCCAGTTCCACCGCCTCGGCCGGTCGCCGGCACGCGGCCAGTACCCGCCAGCCTTGCACGAGAAAACACCGCGTGAGACCCAGGCCGATCCCGCGGTTGGCCCCCGTGATCAGAATCGTCCTAGCCGCACTCATGCTTCCCTCCCTTGCAGCCGCGTCAGCCGTTCGGTGCATTCGAGCAGGGCGCGACCGGTGTGGTAGGCCACTTTCCAGTCGTTGCCAACGTTCGCGTCCAGTGGACGGCCCGCTTGGTCCAATAGGATCCGCCACTCCCCGCAGGGTGCGATGAAATGGTCGCGCGCAAAATCCCAGACGTTCAGGAACGCCGCGCGATAGCGAACGTCGCCGAAAAGCTCAAAGCCGTCGAGCAGCCCGACCAGTGCCTCGGCATTCTGCCAGAATTCCTTTTCCCGGACGAGCGGGCCGCCCGACGCCGTGCCGTCCCGGAACACTCCGCCCTGCTCCCAGTCGATGCCGTGCGCCACGGCGTGTTCCGTCAGACGCCGGATGGCGGGGAACGCGGCGTCCAAACTATCGCCTGCTGTCTCCAGTCCTCGGCGCAGCAGCCAGGCCAGTTCCAGGTTGTGGCCATAGGACGTCGTGTCAGTCGGCGCGCCCGGCGCCTCGCCCTGTCGCTCGGCATTCCACGTGCGCCGGATCGCAATCGCGGGCAACGGCTTGAACGACAGATCGAACTGGTTGCGCCCGCAACCGGTCGCCGGGTCGATCATGTGTTTCTGAATGAGCCGCGCCACCTCGAGGAGCTTTTTTCGATGCACCTCCCGCCGCGTCAGAGAGTAGAGTACCGTGAACGACTCCAATAGATGCATGTGTGTGTCCAATGACTTGCGGTCGCCGGCGTGGAATTCCGCAGCGGACTGCGTCCAGTCCGGCTCCAGATTTTCCACATAGCCGCCGTTCCGGGTGTCGGCGCACTTGGTCAGCAGCCGCTCAAAGGTCTGCTCAGCCAACCTGACCGCCTCGGCGCTGCCGGTGGCGAGCGCGTATTCGGCCAGCGCGTAAATCGCGAAGCTCTGTCCGTAGACGACTTTGCCGTCATCGATACTTCGGCCATCGCGCGCCACTTTCCAGCGCCAGCCACCGTGCCGGGCGTCCCAGAAATTCCGCGTGATAAACTCGAATCCGGTCCGGGCTAGGGCCGGATATTCCGGCTTGCCGGGATAGCGGCGGGTCAGCGCGGAAAACCACCAAAGTAAACGGCACTGGGTGTTCAGATATTTTTCCGATGTGCCCAGCGACCGGCCGGCCTCATCAAACCAAGTCAGATACCCGCCGTATTCCGCGTCCGACGCCCTCCCCATCCAAAACGGGATGAGGCCCTCTTCCAGATGCCGCTGCATCTCGGAGGCGGCCTCTCGCAGCGTGGTGCTGGCGGTGCGTGCTTGCATGGTCTCAAGCCAGCTCAGGAGCAGACGGCCGCTGGCCCCACACCAACACCGCGAAGGCGGTCAGATGCAGAAAGCCCAGCGCGGTGAAAACCGGAACATAACCGACGGTCGCGATCAACCGGCCCGCGACTAGCGTCGAGATGATGCCACCCAAGCTGCCGGCGATGCCGCCCAGTGAAACGAGACTGGCGACCTGGCTCCGCGGCACCAGTTCGGACGCGAACGTCAGCTTGTTTACGCTCCAGCAGCTGTTGGCCGCGACCAGGACCGTGACCACGCCGATCGCCAGCCAGGTCAGGCCGGTGTGGACTGCGAGCATCGAAAGCGGCATCAGGCAGGCCGCAATCAACATCAGGCGCATACGGGCCCGGGGAGCGGCAACGCCCCGGCGCACCAGCCAGTCGGACATCGCTCCGCCCAGCGGCCCGCCCAACAACGGCGAGGCGAGAAACGGCACCCATCCGAGCAACGCCACCGTCTGTAGCGAAAACCCACGGACGGTCTGGAAATAATCGAGCAGCCAGAAGCTGATGAAGTAGGCGAAAGGGTCGGTGATAAAACGCGTCAGGCACA
>JBBRKU010000200.1:0-4978 GCA_038231735.1 Actinomycetales bacterium
CCATTTCTGGCTGACGGTCTGTCGCTGACGGTTCAAAAACCAGGATGCCGAGTCCGGTCATCTGGTCCTGAACCTCTTAACCAAGACGCTAGCGGGGGGCTCTGACAAAATCAGCACACAGGTCCGGAATGTGGAGAACTTTCAGAAAAGTCAGCGTTTCTTTCTCTATCCCGAAGCCTATCCCCATCCGAACAGATATTCGAATAGGGTGACCGGCGTGTCACTTGGACGAGGCTATATCCTTGCCCAACCGACGCTCCGGCGGCACGTCCTGCAGCTCGCAGACGGCGAGCCAGACTGCTCTGGGTTCGACTCCGGCCTGCAGCGCTGCCAGCGCGCTGCGCCCGCCCACGGCGCCAAGCACCAGGTCCCGGGCCAGGACACGGGAGTACCCGGCCCCGAACTCATCATCCATCAGTCGCCAGAAGTCACTAACACGCACGTACAGATTCTCTCATGGGCCGGGGACCCTACAATTAAGCCATGACAACATCAGCAGCCGGACGCCGCGAATCCGCGCGCACGCCCCTTTCATCCGGTGCCGATGCTGACGAGGCGGCCATCGAGGCGGTCGAACTCCAGCTCAGCCTGCTCTGGCGGCGTGCGCGGTCCATTTCGCATCATCTGTCCCGCAGCGTGCACCCGGAAATGGAGCCATCGGCATACGGGCTGCTCACGATTCTGGCGCAGGAGGGGTCCATGCGGCTGACCGAGCTCGCCGCCTGCGTAGGCGTTGGCAAGCCCTCGGTCAGCCGGCAGATCGCCTTCCTGGAATCCATCGGACTTGTCCGTAAGGAGGCCGACCCGTTCGACGGCCGCGCACAGGCCATCCTGCTGACGGATAAGGGCGCGGAACAGATGCATGCGGTCCAGACGGCCCGCAAGGAGGTCTTCCACACACGGCTCGCCGCCTGGTCCGAGACGGAATTGAGCCAGCTGGCCACCCTGATGGCAAAGCTGAATGCCGACTATGACAAAGACTTCGTCAGGGATCCAAGGGACCAGCACCCGGCAGAAAGCTAGCCTGCGGACGCGTTAAGCGCAGAACGCCCGCCACCACCGGTGACGGGCGTTGCTGGTAAGAATTGCTAGAACGCGTTGGACATGAGGTCCTTGCTCAGTTCCTCGGACAGCTCCTCGCCCAAGTCCCGTCCATAACGGGTGGAGAATTCCTGCGGAACGGTGTCCGGGACCGCGACGCCCTCGGCTACGGCCAACCGGTCACTGACCTCGCGCAACATCATGGACAGTGGTACATCCAAGGCGGTGCAGATAGAGGACAGCAGCTCGGAGGAGGCTTCTTTCTGGCCACGCTCAACTTCGCTGAGGTAGCCTAACGAAACACGTGCGTTGTGTGAGACTTCACGGAGGGTACGGCCCTGACGCTGACGAACATCGCGCAGGACATCCCCAATCTCGTGGCGTAGAACCACCATCTTGCGCTCCTTATGCTCGTGCTTGGCCTTTTCCGCCAGACCCACATCCCGCCAGCGTACTACGCCGTTAACGGATACGGGTTGCTTCACCATCGGTATCGCCTTACTCCCTCTTTAGTCGGCCTCGGCCCCTGGTTTTCCAGGGGTACCGCCGCCTGATCATTACATACTAGGACGCATCTGGTTCGACTGCCTGCAATATGACTAACTATCGGGTTACAAATTTTGTTCCCTGACCTGAGCCACCACTTGCTGCAGCAGTGACAACGCTTCGTCGCAGGCCTGCTGGCGGATCAGCGCGCGGTCGCCGTCGAAGTGGTACTCATAGGACTGGGCGACGCCGTCCAATGCAATGCCAATGTAAACACTGCCCACCGACTTTCCGTCGTGGGGCTCTGGGCCCGCCACACCCGTGGTTGAAACCCCCACGCGGGCACCCGTGGCGCGGCACGCCCCGAACGCCATCTCGCGGGCCACCTGGGGATCCACCGAACCGGCCGACTCCAGCAAGGCTTCACTGACCCCCAGAATACCGGCTTTGACCGAGTTCTGGTAGGCAATGATGCCGCCCTGCAACATGCCGGATGCGCCGGGCACCTGCACCAATGTTGCCGCGACCAGCCCCCCGGTGAGGGATTCCGCCGTCGCCACCGTAATGCCGGCGTCGACGGCGGCCGCGACGAGTAGGGGTAAGTCCAGCACGATCATGGGTGGCCCGCCTTCGCCGCCGCCCGCAACCGGACGGCCTGGACTACATAGTCGACTCCGGTGGCGAGCGTGACGGCCAACGCCACCAGCATGACGTAGAAGGCCACGTCCCCCAGCCACGGGATAAGGCTCTTCAACGGGAGGAGGAACAGCGAGATGCCCGCCGTTTGCAGGACGGTCTTGAGCTTGCCGCCGCGGGAGGCCGGGATGACGCCGTAGCGGATCACCACGAACCGCAGCACTGTGATGCCCAGTTCCCGGACCAGCATCAGGATGGTCACCCACCAGGCCAGCTCGTTCAGGGCGGAGAGCAGCACCAGCGCCGAGCCGATCAGCAGTTTGTCCGCGATCGGGTCCGCGATCTTCCCGAAGTCCGTCACCTGGCCGCGTTTGCGGGCGATGTCGCCGTCGAGCTTGTCGGTGTAAATTGCGACGGCGAACGCGGCCACGGCGCCCCACCGCCAGAGTCCCTGGCTGGAACCGTCCGCCAGCATGAACCAGATGAAGAACGGCACCAGCACGATGCGCAGCAAGGTCAGGATGTTGGGCAGGTTCCAGACCTGTGCTGCCTTAGCGGTCGAATCACTCACGTTCTAAGGCTACCCGCCGGGGACCCCGGCCGCGGCCTTATGCGGCCGGGGGTGCGGGTCTCGGCAGGGCCGACCGGCGGGCGTCTAGCGGCCGGTGAGGGACCAGGCATCCTCGGAGCCGCCGTCGTCCTCGGTCCCGTCGTGGTACTCAACGGCCTGCGCGCGGGCGGCCAGGTCATCCGCCACCAGGTCCGCGCCGTAACCGTGGTTGGCGTTGGCATTGTCGGCCAGGGCCGCGGTTGCGGCGTCCGCCGGGGCCGCAGCCCCGCCAGGAACCGGTCCGTCGCCGCGGATGGCCGCCAGGGTGACCGCCAGATCGTCGGGCTTGACCAGCACGTCGCGGGCCTTGGAACCCTCGGACGGCCCGACGACCCCCCTGGACTCAAGCAGGTCCATCAGGCGCCCGGCCTTGGCGAAGCCGACGCGCAGCTTGCGCTGGAGCATCGAGGTGGAGCCGAACTGCGTGGTCACCACCAATTCGGTGGCCTGCAGCAGCACGTCCAGGTCGTCGCCGATGTCATCCTCGATCATCTTCTTCGGCGCCTCGACGGCCACGTCGTCGCGGTAGACCGCCTGCAGCTGGCCCTTCACGTGTTCCACCACCTGGTGGATCTCCGACTCCGTGACCCAGGCACCCTGCACGCGGATGGCCTTGGACGCGCCCATCGGCAGGAAGAGCGCGTCACCCTGTCCGATCAGCTTTTCCGCGCCGGGCTGGTCCAGCACCACGCGCGAATCCGTCACGGACGAGGTGGCAAAGGCCATTCGGGAGGGCACGTTGGCCTTGATCAGGCCGGTCACGACGTCCACCGACGGGCGCTGGGTGGCCAGCACCAGGTGGATGCCGGCCGCGCGGGCCAGCTGGGTGATCCGGACAATGGAATCCTCCACGTCCCGCGGGGCCACCATCATCAGGTCCGCGAGCTCATCCACAATCACCAGCAGGTACGGGTACGGCTTGATCACGCGCTTGGAGTCCACCGGCGGGTGCACCTTGCCGGCGCGCACGGCCTTATTGAAGTCGTCGATGTGCTTGAAGCCGTAGTTGGAGAGGTCGTCGTAACGGGTGTCCATCTCGCGGACCACCCACTGCAGCGCCTCCGCGGCCTTCTTCGGGTTGGTGATGATCGGGGTGATCAGGTGCGGAACGCCCTCATACGCGGTCAGTTCCACGCGCTTGGGGTCCACCATGACCATCCGCACCTCATCCGGGGTGGCGCGCATCAGGATGGAGGTGATCATCGAGTTCACGAAGGAGGACTTACCGGCACCGGTGGCCCCGGCCACCAGCAGGTGTGGCATCTTGGCCAGGTTGGCCACCACGAAGCCGCCTTCCACATCCTTGCCCACGCCCATCACCATGGGGTGGTCCGTGCGGCGGGCGTTCTGGCTGCGGAGCACATCCCCCAGGGACACCGTCTCGCGGTCCGTGTTCGGGATCTCGATGCCGATCGCGGACTTGCCGGGGATCGGCGAGAGGATGCGCACGTCCGCGCTGGCCACCGCGTAGGAGATGTTCTTGGAGAGCTGGGTGACGCGCTCCACCTTGGTGCCCGTTCCCAGCTCAATCTCGTAGCGGGTCACGGTGGGGCCGCGGGAGAATCCGGTCACGGTGGCGTCCACATTGAACTGGTTCAGCGTGTCCGTCAGCGCGGCGACGACGGCGTCATTGGCCTCGGATCGCTCCTTCGGCGGGGTGCCGGGGGTCAGCACATCCGCCGACGGCAGCGTGTAGGTGACATCGCCGGCGAGCGAGAGCTGCTCGGTGCGCTGCGGGATCGGCGCCAGCGGCTGCGGGGCCACGGGAGTGGACCGAACCATGGGTGCCATGGTGGTGGGAGGAACGACGGCGATGGCTTCCGTCACGGGGGCCGAGTCCCCCGCCGCTTCGGCCGAGGTGGGCAGGCCCTGGCGGGCCTTGATCTTGTCCATCGCCAATTCGGCCTGGGTGGGCCGGCGCACACCGGGCGGGACCGCAGGGGCGGTTTCGTCGTCGTCGACCAGGGCACGCTCAAAGGCCTCGTCGCCGATGTAGCCATCCAGGCCGACGTCCTCGAAGTCCTCGTCGTTGTTCTTGCGGCCGAACAGGCCCCGGCCCTTCTTCTTCTTCTTGGGCGCGGCCTCTTCCGCGGCGTCGGAATCCTTGCGGTCCGCGTCATCGCGGTCGTAGAGGTAGCTCTGGTCGTGGCCGGAATCCGGCTGCGGGTCCTGCAGGTCCTGGCCCATCAGGTGCGCGTAGAGGGC
>JBBRKU010000201.1:0-4978 GCA_038231735.1 Actinomycetales bacterium
CGGGGTGCGGGCCACAAGTGCGGAGAGCTCGCGGCTGAACTCCACCTTGGCCTCCACCAGCAGCGGGTTCATCGCCTCGAACCAGTCGGCGGCGGCCGTGGCGGCAGCGGCGTCGTCGAGCATCCGGACACCCTTGCCGTCATAGCCTCCGCGCGGCATCTTCAGCACCACCGGCCAGCCGTGCTCCGTGCCAAAGGCCACCACGTCCGCCACCGTGGAGACGGACGCCCACGGCGGATTCGGCACGCCCAGCCGCTCCAGGGCCGCGCGCATCACCAGCTTGTCCTGCGCGTGGATCAGCGCCTCCGGCCGCGGCTGGACGTTCACGCCCTCGGAAATCAGCCTCTGCAGCAGCTCGCCCGGGACATGCTCATGATCAAAGGTCAACACGTCCACGCCGGCGGCAAAACCGCGCAGCGCCGCCAGGTCGCGGTAGTCGCCCACCGGCGCCTGGGCCACCGCGGCCACGGCGGATACGTCCGGGGCTTCGGCCAGCACACGGAGTTCAAAACCAAGGGCGACGGCGGCGGGAGCCATCATGCGGGCCAGCTGGCCACCGCCGACGACGCCAATTACAGGGAAAGTCACGGTCCCAGCCTACCGAACCAAGCTTGGAAACCCGGGTTCGCCATGGCAGGTGGAGGTATTCCCAGCCCTCCGGGAGCAAACTCCAAGCCTATTCCATTAGAATGGCATGTCGGCCGTTAGCCGGGTTAGTCCGCCGAGAGCTGTCCTCTCAGGTGGACCCGCAGCGGGCATTGGGTCACCAGCGCCGGAGCCACCGTCAGTACGCGGCCATCATGGAGGATTATGTTTCATTCAATTGTCGAGCGCTCTAAAGGCCTCGTTGGGCTCTTCTGGCGCGAGGTTGCCAAATTCGGAGTCGTCGGCGGCGTGGCCTTTGTCATTGACACCGGAATCTTCCTCTGGTTGCTGAACGGCTCCATGTCCGGACACCCCACGCGTGCCAAGATCGTTTCCGCCGTCGTCGCCACCATCTTCTCCTGGGTGGCCAACCGCTATTGGACGTTCCGGCACCGGCGGCGCGCCAACATGGGCCGCGAAATCCTGCTGTTCGCGATCATGAACGGCGTCGGCATCGCCATCGCCGGTGGCTGTGTCTATGTATCGCACTGGGTGCTCGGATTCTCCTCGGCATTTGCCGACTTCATGGCGGGCAGCGTCATCGGCCTGGTGCTGGGCACCATCTTCCGCTTCTTCGCCTACCGGTTCTGGGTATTCACCGAGGAACTGGATGTGGAGCCGGAGTTCGCCCACGACCACGAGCTGATCGAAGCCCACCGTCGCGGCCATTCGGGCTCAACCCCCGCCCCGGCCGAGTCACGGCCGGAGCCAACGGTCGAGAACTAGGCGCTGGCCCGGCCGCTCTGAGATCTGACCATGTTTGGTGGCGACACTCCGGAGAAACGGCGGACACGCCCGGTTTTTTCGGCCGGTTTCCGGGCAAAAGTGGTCAGTTCTCAGCGGGCACGGCGGGTTCGTCAGGTACGGCAGTTATATCAGGCACAGCAGTTGTATCAGGCACGGTTCAGGGTGATCCGTTCGGACTGCACCAGCCGTTCGGTGATCTCCACCTCCGGGTGGACCAGCACCACAGAACCCCCCGCAGCCCAGACCCCCAGGGCGTCCCGGAGCACGGACTCCAGCCCATGCGCGCGGAGCAGCGCCCGCTCCGCTGCGGCCATCGGGGTGGCGTAGCCGGCCAGCAGCTCCGCAAACGTCACCAGGGCCGCGCCCTCGACGGCGGTGTCCGCACCGGCCGCTTCGGCGAACGGAAAGAAAACATCCCCGTGAGCCCGGACCTCGGCGGCATAGTCGATGGCCTCCGCGGGCAGGGCGCCGCGCCAGCGCATCTCGAGCGCGCCCAGGGCAACCGCCACCGTTAGCCCGGCCTCGGGGGAGTGGGTGGGGTTGTCGGTGGCAACAATGTCGGCGACCGGACCGCTAAGGCCAATTCCGCCGCCGTCGTCCGTCTGCGGGCCGAGCCTCAGCGCCGCACCGGCCAACCAGCCCGCCAGCGCCCAGCAGAGGCTGCGCCAGTGCGGCGGCAGATCCAGGCACACAATGGTCCCGGGAACGGCGTCGAGCTCGTCGGCAAGGAAGTTGGCCGTTTTGGCCACCCAGTTGTCCAGCACCCGCCCGGAAAGTTCAACACGCTCGCCGCCTGGGCCGTACCAAGTCAATCGGGGGGCAGTGGGGTCCTGGCTGCGGAGCGTCTGCATCAGGGCTGGGATCGTGGGGGGCATACCTTGTATCTTGCCATTCTTCGGCGCGGATCCTGGCGCTCTGTTCGGCCGCCAAAGCCACTGTGATTTGTGCCACATTCCGGTTGCTGCTACCGTGCGGTGAAGCCGAAATGGCCCGCACAATCCGCGAACTGTAGGGCAATTGCCCCCCGGGCGGCACGCCACGCCCGCAGCCCCGTCCGCAAACCCCGGGCGTGGCGTGCCAGACGCGGGCAAAGACTTGTGGATAAGATTCCGGTCCCGCTTGACGCCGGACGTATTACACGAGTGTAATTAGAGGCACGGAACGTCGTTAGCCGACAGCCGGAACGACGCAGGAAGTGAAAATTCCGGCCGACCATTCATGGGCGGTGGCGGACATATCAGGAGGACCACCATGGGGAAAGCGGAGCTGAGCGCCACTACAGCAGCGGGGCGGTCATCGGCAGGTTCAACGGCACTGGCGTCCTCGGACGCCGAGTCGGCCCTCCTGGCCCAGGCGTCCGCCCACTACCGCTCGCGCGGCGTTCCTGGCGACTGGTATGTCGACCCGGCGGATCCGCAGGCGGCGGAGCGCTACAACCAGAGCGCCCGTGAATCCCTGCAGGACCAGGCGACGGCGTTCCTTGCCGACCATGAGGCCTCGGAGCTGGGTGAGGACCTGCTGGAGGATCCGTCCGACCTGCCCCTGGAACTGCTTGTGCCGCCGAGCCGGACGCTGGCCCAGCCGGTGTGGATAGGCCTGCCCGGACGTCCGGATGACTTCAGCGACGAGGGCGAGCTCGGCTGGCAGACGGATGCGCTGTGCGCGCAGACGGACCCCGAAGCATTCTTCCCCGAAAAAGGCGGATCCACACGCGACGCAAAAAAGGTGTGCGGAGCTTGCAACGTCAGGGCGCAGTGCCTTGAATATGCGCTCTCCAATGACGAGCGATTCGGCATTTGGGGCGGTCTGTCCGAGCGGGAGCGCCGCCGGCTACGGAAGCGAGCGGTCTAATTCCTGATGCAGTAAAAGTTACTACCGTTGTCGTAGCCCACAACGGCGGCAGTTACCTCCCCAGAACCTTGGCGGCCGTAGCCGCCCAAACCCGACCGTCGGACGCCGTGCTGGCGGCCGATACCGGCTCGGCCGATGATTCGCTGGCCCTTCTGGAGCACGCGCTGGGCCGCGGGCAGGTCATTTCGCATGCCGCCACACGGGGCGGGTTCGGCGCCGCGGTGAGGGCCACCGTTGATCAGCTGGCGCCCCCCGCCGGGCTTGCCACCACTGACCAGGAATGGCTGTGGCTGCTGCACGACGATGCTGCACCGGCGCCCGATGCCCTGGCCGAGCTGCTCAAGGCGATCGAGCGGGCCCCCTCGGTGACGGTGGCCGGCTGCAAGCAGCTGGACTGGAATGAAGCACGTAAACTGCTCGACGTCGGACTTTCCACCAGCCGCTGGGCGCAACGGCTGTCGCTGATCGACCATGACGAGCAGGACCAGGGCCAGTACGACGGCCGCAGCGACGTGGTCGCGGTGAATTCGGCCGGAATGCTGGTCAGGCGCGACGTCTGGGACCAGCTGAAAGGCTTCGATCCGGCACTGCCCGGAACCGGCGACGACGTCGACTTCTGCTGGCGGAACCGGCTGGCCGGCAACCGCGTCGTGGTGGTGCCGAGGGCCAAAATGTTCCACGTCGCGCACCGGCCGAACGGGCTGGGAACACCCATGTCTGCCCGCAAGGCCGAGATCCATCTGCGGCTGAAGCACGCCTCCTGGTGGAAGGTCCCCTTCCTGGCCGTTGGCGCCCTGCTGGGTGGGATCTTCCGGCTGATGGCGGGCATCGCGGTCAAGGATCCGGGCCACGGCGTGCGCCAGTTCCTGGCGAGCTGCGCGGCCCTGATGCGCCCGCTCGCAGTGCTGCGCGGCCGCTCCACGGCCGCGCGCACCCGCAGGCTTCCACGCTCGGTGATGAAGGGGCTGCAAACCCCGCGCCGGGAGGTCTGGTCGCACCGGAGGTCCTTGCTGGAATCCCAGACGGCCGGGGACGTTGTGGGCGACGGCACCGGCGCGGACGGGTCGGATTTGGTGCCCAGCGGGGATTCCGCCGACGACTTTGCCGCCCTGGCCACCACCAACCGGCTCTGGACGGGCACCGGGGCGCTGGTTTCCGCGGGCCTGCTGCTGCTCGCCGCGCTGGTGTCCCTGTTCCGGCTGCTGGGTGCCGGCGCTGTCGCCGGCGGTGCGCTGCTGCCACTTTCGGACAGTCTGGGTGAAATCTGGAACCACGCCTCAACCTGGTGGATCGGCGTCGGCGCCGGACTGCCCGGACACGGGGATCCCTTCGGCTACGTGCTCTGGCTGCTGGCGGTGGCCGGGTTCGGCAACGGCTCGACGGCGGTGGCCTGGCTGCTGGTCCTGGCCCTGCCGCTGGCGGGGCTCGGCGCCTGGTTTGCCTCCGCGGCCCTGACCCGATTGCGCTGGCCGCGCTTTGTCGCGGCACTGATCTGGGCCGCCGCGCCGGCCCTGCAGATCGCGATCGGGCAGGGGCGCCTGGGCGCATTGCTGGCGCACATTCTTATCCCGTGGGTGGCCCTGGGCTTCCTCCGCTCGGTGGGGGCGGCCGTCGGACGGGGTTCCGCGGAGGCATTCGCTGCCCGCACGGGACAGTCCTCCCGAGGTGCGGGCCGCCGGTCCTCGGTGGCCCCGACGCTCGCCTCCGGACGCCCGGGCACCGGCGGCACGCCGTC
>JBBRKU010000202.1:0-4963 GCA_038231735.1 Actinomycetales bacterium
ATCGCCGTCGGAGCCGTCGCGCTGGTCGCGGTCCACCCGTCGCTGGTGTTTGTGGTGGTGGCCATCCTGCTGTTCTGGTTCATCAGTACGGCCGTCCGCCTGCGCGTCCGCATTTTCAGGGCAACTGCCTATCTTCTGGTGGCCGGCGTGCTGGCCCTGGTCATCGGGTTGCCCATCATCACCCAGATGCTCGGTGAAGCCGGCCGCGTCTCGAAGGTGGTGTGGCCGGCGGACACGAACCGGGTGGGAGCCATCAAGGACATTGTGTTCCTGAACCACGGTTCCACCCCGCAGCCGATCCTCTCGGCACTGGTGGCGCTGGGATGCCTGGCGCTGCTCCTGAGGTTCCGGACGTGGTGGTACTTTGGCCCGGTTCTCTTCTTTGCCGCGATGACGGTGTACACGCTGAGCTCCAATGATCCGAAATTCCTGTGGCTGACCTCGCCGTTCTACGATGACCAGTGGCGGATCTTCGGGATTCTCGTCATGCTGCTCACTCCGATTGCAGGCCTCGGCGTGGCCCTCGCCTCCGACTCTGTCCGCTGGCTTCTGGTCAGGGGACGGGACCGGCTGCGAAGAGGATCCGCATCCGGGCGGTCCTGGCACCCGGGGCTGGTCACCTCCGTCGTGGCAGGGGTGCTGGTCATCGCGCTCGGAATAGCCGCAGTGCCCTATTTCACGTCAAACGCCGTGCGCGCCGGACTGAACACCAAGATCAGCGGGCCCACCCTGAGCGCGGGCGAAGTCAAGCTGCTCAGCACTATGGACAAGTATGTTCCGGCCAACGCCACCGTGCTCAACGACGCCTGCGACGGCTCGGTGTGGATGTACGCGCTGGGGAACCGGATGCCCATGATCCGGCACTTTGAGGTTCTTCCCACCAACCGTCAGCTGCTGGTCCTCGACGACCTGCCGCAGCTGCCCACCAATCCGGCGGTCCGGCAGGCCGCGGCGGAACTGGGCCTTGAGTGGGTATACATTGCAGATGGCCGGATCAGGGCGGGGGACAGGCCCAAGCCCGGACTGACCAATGCAGCCTCGCTTCCCTTCCTGCATCTTGTGGTGCGGGACGGCAACGCAGCCCTGTACAAAATCGACTGGAGCATGCTTCCCGGAGGCGTCCAGCAGCTGCAGGACCTGAGCAAGACCAGGCAGCAGCTGCCCGGAGTCCCCGGAGTGTGGGACAACACCACGCCGGATGGAATAGCCCCACTGGGAAAGGTTTGCTGACGATGATCGGGTTTATCCGCCGGACGGCTTCCACCAGCCTGTTCAAATATCTGCTGATCGGCGGCCTGAGCTTCCTCCTGGACCTTGGGCTGCTGACCTTCGCCTTCCAGGTGCTTAAGTGGCCGCTGTGGGTGGCCACCGGGGCCGGTTTCTGGGGCAGCTTCTTCTTCAATTACTTCCTGCAAAAGCACTTTTCCTTCAACAGCAAGAGTTCGCCTTTTGGCGCCGTCATCCGTTACTCGGCGCTGTTGGCAGTGAACACGGTCGCGACCATGGGCATTGTGGAGTTCTTCCAGTTTGTGGGGGCGGGGTTTGTTGCCGGTAAGGTTGTCTCGACGGCCCTGACGACGGCGTGGAACTACTTGATTTACAAGCACTGGATCTTCCCCCACGGGAAGTCGTCCGCCAGGGCCTCCTCAGCGGGGGCCAATGACGCAGCCCAAGCTGCAGGTCAGCTAAGACAAAGTACTGAAGGGTAAACGATGTACCGAGGCGCCCGAATCGCGGCGGTTGTACCGGCATACATGGAAGAAAAGCATATTGCGCGGGTCATTGAGACCATGCCGAAGTATGTCGACCACATCGTCATTGTCGACGACTGCAGCCCGGATGACACCTGGGGTGCAGCCAAGGCTGCCGACGACGGCCGGGTCACCCTGATCCGGCACGAGGTGAACAAGGGGGTCGGCGGCGCCATCATCACGGCCCACCTTGCCGCCCTGGAGCTTGGCGCGGACATCAACGTCGTGATGGCCGGTGATGCCCAGATGGACCCGGAATATCTGCCCCAGCTGCTGGACCCCGTCGTGGACGGATTCGGATTTGCCAAGGCGAACAGGTTTTTTTCCGGGGAGTCCTTCGCGGGCATGCCGGGCTATCGGGTGTTCGGCAACGTGGTGCTCTCCTTCATGACGAAACTCGCGTCAGGCTATTGGCACATCTTTGATCCACAGAACGGCTACACGGCAATCCGTGCCGAGGTGCTGCGGCGTCTTCCACTTAACCGGGTAGCCGCTCGCTACAGCTTCGAGAACGACCTGCTGATACACCTGAACATCCTGGACGTGCCGATCGTGGATGTTCCGATTCCTGCGATCTACGCGGATGAAACGTCCAGCATCAAGCTGCGCAAGGTCATTCCCGAGCTGATGTCCATGCTGTTCTCCGGATATTGGCGCCGGGTGTGGTGGAAGTACATGGTCTGGTCGTTCTCGGCCGTTGCGCTGCTCCTCATTGCCGGTCTGGTCCTGATCGCCTTGGGAGTAGCGGCCGGTCTGTGGGTTCTTGCTGCGAGCATTGGTTCGCCGACCGCCGGATCGGTCATGCTGGCCGTTGTTCCGTTTGTGGTGGGTGTCCAAATGTTGTTGGTATCCCTGCAGCTTGATATTCAGGCCAGCCCCAACCGGCCAACGATGCACAGCCTGGAGAAAACGACGTAGTCCCGATGGTACGCAAAGGTCCGGGAACCACCGCAGTGCGGATGGTTCCCGGACCTAACTGCTTAAGGGGTGCATCCCAGCGCCTGGTTCAACCCGCCTGGTTCAACCCGGCTGGTTCAACCCGGCGCAGAACCGGAGGTCAGGGGAGCGCGTTCATGACGTTCCAGCCGGCCCCGACGGGGCTCGGGGTGAGCCAGCCGCCGGCTCCGTTGCCGGGGTAGAGCCAGAGCGTTCCGCCGGCGTCGCGGGCCAGGACATCGGCATGGCCGTCGCCGTTGAAGTCGCCGGGAGCGACGATGGCGGTCATGGAGTTCCAGCCCCAGCCCACCTGAACGCGAGGGAGCCAGCCACCGGCCCCGTTGCCGGGGTATAGCCAGAGCGTTCCGCCGCCGTCGCGGGCCAGCACGTCCGCCTTGCCGTCGCCGTTGAAATCGCCCACTCCGACGATGGCGGTCATGGCGTTCCAGCCCGAACCCACCTGGCGTGGGGTGAGCCAGCCGCCGGCGCCGTTTCCGGCGTAAAGCCAGAGCGCCCCGCTGCCGTCGCGGGCCAGGATGTCCGCTTTGCCGTCGCCATTGAAGTCCCTGGCGCCTACGATGGCGGTCATGGAGTTCCAGCCCCAGCCCACCTGGCGTGGGGTGAGCCAGCCACCGGCGCCGTTTCCGGCGTAAAGCCAGAGCGTTCCGTTGCGGTCGCGGGCCAGCACATCGGACCTGCCGTCGCCGTTGAAGTCGCCGGTTGAGACGATGGCGGTCATGGCGTCCCAGCCCCAGCCCACCTGGACGCGGGGGAGCAACCCGCCCCAGCCGTTGCCGGGATAGAGCCAGATCGCCCCCGAGTTATCCAACGCCAGGACATCGGCGTACCTGTCGCCGTTATAGTCCTTGCCGTCTGCCGATGGCGGTGCGGGCCTGGAACCCAGGGCCAGGGTCTGCAGCTGAGCGTAGCTGCCGTTGAAGAGGTTCTGGTCCCCGGGGAAGGATCCCCCCAAGCCGTCTACGCCGTTGGAGTATTGCCAGAAGGTGAACTGCGGCCAATCCCCCGGCATCCAGACGTCATTGGCCGGGGCGCCGTAGGCTGCGATCCAGAGCGGATTGGACTGGCTGAACTGGGACGTGCCACCCAGGCAGCCCTGCCAGAAGTGGTAGGCGGTGTAGATGACAGCGTCGCGGCCGGTGAGGTTCTTGTAGGTCTGTGTAAAGTCGGCAGTCCAGCTGGTCAGCTGGGCCGGGGACATGCCAAAACACGCTCCCGATTTGTCGCTGCTGTTGGTCTCGAGATCCAGCACGCCCGGAAGCGTTTGGCCATCGGCGGACCAGCCGCCGCCGCTCTGGACGAGGACGTTTGCCTGGTTTGCCCCGCTGGACAGGTTCGGCCGTGCAAAGGCGTATGCCCCGCGCAGCATGCCTACCGACGCGGAACCGTTGTACTGCTGGGCGAAGTAGTCGTTAAGCGTCCAAGGTCCCTCCGAGGCCTTGATATAGGCAAATCGGGCACCGTTGTTCCAGGCCGTCTGCCAATCGACGTTTTGCTGCCACCCGCTGACGTCCATGCCCAGCGGCAGGCCTGCCGTGCCGTTCGGTTGGATGGCCATCGGGGCGATCGCCGGAGCCATCGCCGGAGCGGCACCGGAAGCGGCCACGGGAGTCGCCATGGCAAGCTGGACGCTCATCTGCTGGGAAGCTGCCAGGCCGGAACCGCCGGTTGCCACGCTGGGAAGTATTGCAGGCCCCGGCGCGGCAGACCCTGAGGATGCAGGCCCCGAAGTGGCCGCTGGAGCCGCCTTTCCGGCGCGTCCCATCTCGTGGCCGCTGTCCTTCGGCTTCAGCTTGTCCAGATCGGCGGAAGTGGGTGTGGGCGGCAGGGGAACCGCGGTCACCGGGGGCTGTGCCGGTGCTTGCCTGGCAGGTGTTGCCGGCGCCGGACCTATGGGCGGAACGGGAACGGGCTGTGCGCCGCTGGCTCCGCTTTCCGCGGCGGATGCGGCCGGGACAGCCGTCGCCTGGGTGGACGCTTCCGGCGCGGAGCTTGCGGGTGAGAGTGTAGCCGGCGCGAACGTTGCCGGAGCAGGGACCGGGGAGGTCACGGCCGCAGCCGGCAGCGTGGAGTACATCGTGGCCACTAGTGCAATGGACCCGAAGGTGGCGCCCGCTTTGGCCAGGGCCCTGTGTAATTGGCTGGAGCTCTTGCACGGGCGCATGTGTGTTTCCTTGTCCGATCCAGTCCATGCAGGAGCCATGGGGAGCCCTCAACGCTGCACAGCGCATATTGTGCCGCGGGACTGTGAAGCCGCC
>JBBRKU010000203.1:0-4925 GCA_038231735.1 Actinomycetales bacterium
ATGGCCTTGGCGTCGATCAGGCTTCTGGTCTGCTCCGTCAGGGGCAGGGGCAGGGATAAGACGACGGCGGGGGAGGCCGAACATCGCAAACTCGGCCAGTGGCCGGGCATGCATCGCATCCGCCCCGGTGATCTGCACCCGGTCCAGCTCTTCGCCGGTCAGCCCAGCGGCCTTCACCTGCTCGCGCCCGGCCGTTGTCTGCACCCACCGCAGCCCGGCGTTGCTCCGCACCAGATCCGCCAAACCCTGCGCGGTGTCTCCGGGTAACCCGAACACCAAAACCATCAACCCCCAGGTGATCACCGGGGAACCGCAATGGTGGAAACAGGTCCGGTTCATAGCGCCCATCGAGCCGGCCGTCGACGGCCCGGATGGCCGCCACCAATGCCTCCTTGAACGGCACGGCGACGGCCACCACCAGCCGGCGCCCCGGCAACGACCTATGCTCCGCAGTCACCGATTCATCGTAGAACACCGGGGTAGCGTGGGCGAGAGGAAGACCTCGGGGACCAGCCGGGCGGCACCTGCCTAGCGTGTCCTCCGAATCGGTCCTAGGGTGGGCCCATGGGAATGATCCACGGGGACGGTTTGCGGTCTGGGGCGTTGCGGTCCTCCGTGTCGTTGCATGCGGCGATGGCGGTCTCGGGCCTGATCATAGGGCTTTTCCTGCTGGCGCACATGTATGGCAACCTGAAGATTTTCGAGGGCCAGCAGGCTTTTGACGGTTACTCGTCTTATTTGCGTGAGGTGGGCCAACCGCTGCTGCCCCGGACCGGTGCTTTGTGGATTGTCCGCGTCGTCCTGGGGATCAGTGCCCTGGTCCACATTTTTGCGGCGGTTACTTTGTGGTACCGATCCCGCTCAGCGACGGCGGGCAAAGGCGGCTGGCGCTATGAAACGAAGAAGAGCCGGCGCGGCGTCCAGCGCACTTATGCCTCCTTCACGATGCGCTGGGGTGGGGTGCTGATAGGGCTTTTCGTCATTTACCACGTCCTTAATCTGAGCGCGGATTACATTGCGCCCGGCGGTGCGTCGCCGAGCCCGTATCAGCGCATGGTCAACAGCTTCTCCATCTGGTGGGTCGTGCTCTCCTATGTGATCGCGCTGGTCGCCCTCGGTTTCCATTTGCGCCATGGGGTATGGAGCGCGTTCGCCTCCCTCGGGGCCGATACATCGGTGGCACGCAGGCGTTTCCTGAACCAGATAGCCACCCTGGTCGACCTGGTGATCCTGGTGGGATTCCTGATCCCGCCGCTGGCAATATTTGTGGGGTGGGTTAGGTAATGGCAGAACTCTTCACTGTCGGGGAACCTGTTCGGGACACCAAAGGTCCTTCGGGGCCCATCCAGGACCGGTGGGAATCACGCCGCTTCAGTGCCAAGCTCATTAACCCGGCCAACCGGCGCCGGCTCTCGGTGATCGTGATCGGTACCGGACTGGCCGGTGCTTCCGCCGCGGCGACGCTGGGCGAGGCCGGCTATCAGGTCAGGTGTTTCTGTTACCAGGACAGCCCCCGCCGTGCCCACAGTATTGCGGCCCAGGGCGGGATCAACGCGGCCAAGGACTACCGCAACGACGGCGACAGCATCCGCCGGCTGTTCTATGACACGGTCAAGGGCGGCGACTACCGGTCGCGGGAATCCAATGTCTACAGGCTCGCGGAGGTCAGTTCCGCAATCATTGACCAGTGTGTGGCCCAGGGCGTGCCGTTCGCCCGCGACTACGGCGGGTTGCTGGACACGCGCTCCTTTGGCGGAGTGCAGGTGTCCCGGACGTTCTACGCCCGCGGTCAGACGGGCCAGCAACTCCTGCTCGGCGCCTACCAGGCCCTCGAGCGCCAGGCCGCGGCGGGGACCGTGCAGGTCCATACCCGGCATGAAATGCTCGACCTCATTGTCATTGACGGCAACGCCAGGGGTGTCGTTGTCCGGGACATGGTGACAGGTGAGCTGGAAACCCACCTGGCCGACGCCGTCGTGCTGGCCTCCGGCGGATACTCAAACGTCTACCATCTGTCCACCAACGCCATGGGGTGCAACACCACAGCCATCTGGCGCGCGCACCGCAAGGGCGCCCTGTTTGCGAATCCGTGCTTCACGCAGATCCATCCGACCTGCATTCCGGTCAGCGGGGAGCACCAGTCAAAGCTGACCCTGATGAGCGAATCGCTGCGCAATGACGGGCGCATTTGGGTTCCCAAAGAGGCCTCAGACGGCCGCGGGCCGGATGACATTCCGGACCAGGACCGGGACTACTACCTGGAGCGGCAGTATCCGTCCTTCGGTAACCTCGTCCCCAGGGACGTCGCTTCCCGGGCGGCGAAAAGCGTGTGCGACGCCGGCCGCGGGGTGGGCCCGGGCGGACGTGGCGTCTACCTCGACTTCGCCGACGCGATCGCCCGGCTGGGCCGGCCCGCAATCGAAGAGAAATACGGCAACCTCTTCGACATGTACCACAAGATCACCGACGAAGACCCGTACCGGGCACCGATGCGCATCTACCCCGCCGTGCACTACACGATGGGCGGACTGTGGGTTGACTACGATCTGGAGAGCTCCATCCCCGGGCTGTTCGTCATCGGCGAGGCCAACTTCTCCGACCACGGAGCGAACCGGCTGGGCGCCAGTGCGCTGATGCAGGGCCTGGCCGACGGGTACTTCATCCTCCCCAACACCATCAGCGACTATCTGGCCCGGAACCCCCACTCCGACGACGCCGATGAGTCCCACCCGGAGGCCGTGAAAACAGCAGACGCAGTCCGCGCCCGTATCAGCACCTTCCTGACCATCAATGGCCAACGCAGCGTCGATTCGTTCCATAAAGAACTTGGCAGCATTGTATGTGAGTACTGCGGGATGGAGCGAAACGCCGAGGGCCTGAAGCACGCCATCGGCCTCATCCGTACGCTCAAGGACGAGTTCTGGACCAACCTCAAGGTCACCGGCATGAATGAGGAACTGAACCAGACCCTGGAGCGGGCCGGGCGCGTTGCGGACTTCTTCGAACTGGCCGAGCTGATGTGCATCGACGCTTTCCACCGGGTCGAGTCCTGCGGCAGCCACTTCCGCACCGAGAGCAAGACCGACGACGGCGAGGCACTGCGCGACGACGACGCCTTCGCCTACGTCGCGGCTTGGGAATTCAACGGCGATAATTCTCCGCCCCGGCTGCGCAAGGAAAACCTCGAGTACCACAATGTCGAGTTGACCCGGAGGAGCTACAAATGAACGTCACACTGCGCATCTGGCGCCAGCACGACCGGGACGCGGACGGCCGGATGGTCGGCTACGGCGTTGACGGGATCTCCCCCGACATGTCTTTTCTGGAAATGCTCGACGTACTTAACGAACAGCTCACCGCAGCCGGGGACGATCCCGTGGCCTTCGACAACGACTGCCGAGAAGGCATCTGCGGGATGTGCAGCCTTGTGATCAACGGCATTGCCCACGGTCCCGAGATGCTCACCGCCACCTGCCAGCTGTATATGCGCCACTTCGACGACGGCGACACCATCGACATCGAACCGTGGCGCTCGCCTGCCTTTCCGATCCTCAGGGACCTCATCGTCGACCGCAGTGCCTTCGACCGGATTGTCCAAGCCGGCGGATACATCAGCGCCCCCCCGGGGCGGCTCCCGACGCGGCAGCCACGCTGGTACCAAAGAAGGACGCAGACCGTGCCTTCGACGCCGCCACCTGCATCGGCTGCGGAGCCTGCGTTGCAGCCTGCCCCAATGGCTCAGCGATGCTCTTCACCGGGGCTAAAGCAACCCACCTCGGGGCGCTCCCGCAAGGCCAGATCGAGCGCGACTCGCGTGCTCTGGCCATGGTTAATCAGCACGATGCCGAGGGCTTCGGCGGCTGCACCCAAATCGGCGAATGCACGGCCGTGTGCCCGGTCGGGATCCCGCTGGACATGATTTCCCGCCTCAACGGCGATGTGTTGTCGGCATTGCGCAGCAACAAAGTCTGATCCAGGCCCGGAAGTGTTAAGCCACAATTATCAGGAAGGAGGCATCGTGTCTTCGATGCAGCGGCTAAATATTGGGGAGGTAGATCCCGCAGCCCATAAGGCAGTGCTGGCGATGGAACGCTATATCCATTCGGGCACCCTGGGGGAAAATCTGATCAACCTGATCAAGATCCGCGCTTCGCAACTAAACGGTTGCGCCTTTTGCCTGGACATGCACATCCGCGAGGCCACTGCCAAAGGCGAAAGCCTCCGCCGCCTTGCCGTCCTCTCCGCCTGGCGGGAAGCCCCCAATCTATACACGGAAAGGGAACGGGCCGCCATCGCGCTCACAGAAACAGTCACCCTCATCGCCCGGGACGGCGTCCCCGACGATGTCTGGGACGCGGCGCGCGCAAACTTCGATGAACCCGAGTTGGTCCAATTGTTGATGGCGATCTCCACCATCAACGTCTGGAACCGGCTCGCCATCTCAACACATCAGTCGCTTCCCGACGCCGAGTAAAGTGCAGACCACATTCCTTGCTAACAATTCGGCGGCAGCCGACGGAGGTCCACGATGAAAAATAGTTTTGGTGCCAGGAATACGCTCACGGCCGGCGATGAACGCTACGAAATCTTCCGGATTGATGCGGTGGAGGGATCAGGCCGGCTGCCCTACAGTTTGAAGATACTGCTGGAAAACCTGCTCCGCTGCGAGGACGGGACGCTTGTCACGGCGGCCCAGATCACCGCACTCGCCGCATGGGACCCTGACGCCGACCATGGCCGGGAGATCCATTTCACGCCCGCGCGCGTTCTACTGCAGGACTTCACCGGTGTCCCCTGCGTTGTCGACCTGGTCGCCATGCGGGACGCAATGGCAGCTCTGGGTGGAGATCCGCAGAAGATCAACCCCCTCAATCCCGTCGATCTGGTGATCGATCACTCGGTGATGGTGGACTATTTCGGCACCC
>JBBRKU010000204.1:0-4925 GCA_038231735.1 Actinomycetales bacterium
GAATCCGGTCGCTGGCCCACATCCGCCAGTCTTCATACTCGTCAAAACGCCAGAAATCCACCAGGAGTGCGCCGTGCCTGTCGGCGATCTCCCGGACCAGTTCGTTGTAGATTGCTGTGCGGCCGCGCATCTTGCCGAAGACGCCCGAGGATCTGGCATCGTAGCCGGTGAACATCAGCACGGTGGCGCCGGTGGAGCTGAGCCGGGACACGCCGTCATCGTACCTGAGCATCAGCGCATCGATGTCCACCTTGGGGCGCAGGATGTCATTGCCGCCGGCATAGATGGTCGCGAGCGTCGGATGCAGGGCGACCGCGGTGTCAATCTGCTCATCCATGACCTGGCCCAGTTTGCGTCCCCGGATGGCCAGATTCGCGTATCCCAGCCCCTCTTTCCCCGTCGGGACCTCTGCCAGCCGCTCGGCCACGCGGTCCGCCCAGCCCCGGACTCCGTTCGGCCGGGAGGGATCGTCATCACCGACGCCCTCCGTGAACGAATCCCCCAGGGCGACGTACCTGGCAGAAAACTCCATACCGACCTCCCGCTGTGCAACTGGATATGCCAATCCTATGATCATTTCCGAAAGCCTCTGGTGCGTTGTTAAAGAGGCTTGTGGGCTATTTAATAAGCGCGCATGTTAATAAGCGCGCATGCTACTTTCATGAATGTCACCGCGCCGCCGGCCACGGCACGCCCTACGCCCTACGGCGGATGCGTCCCGGCGAGCCGTGGCAGCCGGGCGTGGTCCCGCTGACGAAGCAGGACTTCGAGCGGATCCGCACCGCCATGCTCGCCGGACAGTGAGCCTCCAACCGGGCCATCGTGGCCGTCGAAGCGTGCGATGAGGAGTTCTTTGGCGTCCTGGCCGGGGATCAGCCGTCGTATACGGAAATGCTGGCAGCCCTGCGCTGACCGCCGTGACCGGGACGCCCGGATCCCCTGTGTCCGTTCTGAAACGTGCTTGCAACGCCTGCACTGCAGTCATTGCAAGCACTGCAGGCAAGTTTTTTTCGGGACCCGGCCGCCCCGGCGGCCGCCCGGCGCGCGACGGGCGCGGGAAGGGTTTGACCTCATGTGCCGTTGAAACTATTGCCTGCATTCACTACACACGCCAAACGAACCGGAAGAGATCCCGCTGAGCACGCTGAGCCGGCCGGCCACCATCTGGGGCCCCGAATACCGCAAGGCCACCCTTGCGCTCTTCAGCCGGGCTTCCATGGTGGCCTATTCGGTTTCCGCCGTCACGACGGTGATGCCCCGCGCCGCGGAGGAGCTCCACGGGCTACCCCTCTACGGTCTTTCCTTTGCCGTCACCATGGCCACGTCCGTGATGGCGATGGCCTTCGCCGCCCCGGCAGTCTACGCCGTCATTGCGCGGGTCTTGCCGGTCCTATCCGGCCCAAAACGCTTGCTGCGCTGGCCGCCGCCTGGGTGCTTCCCTCTATCGTGGGACCAGCCATCAGTGGCGTCGTCACCGACCAGTTCGGCTGGCGCTGGGTGTTTTCACGGTTCCGGTCATCGCAGCCGGGCGGCCCTCCTGCTGCGCGCGGACACGCGGGCATCCAGCTGGCCGCGGGAGTCGAACCACCCTCCCGGACGGTGGCCCCGATGACAGCCCCGGCCGCGGACCCGGTTCCGGCAGCAGGACCGGGGCCCTCCGCTTCGACCGGACCCTCCGCCTCGGCCGGGGCGACGACGATTACCGCCGCGGCGGCGGTCCTGATGCTCGGCGACGCCAGCCAGCGCGCGCAGCCCTGGTGGCCCCCGGAACTGGCCCTCGCCGTCGTCGTTCTGGTGCTGTCGGCGGTGCCGGTGTGGGTGGCATGGCTGGGCTGGTGCTTCTCCGGGTTCGGGATCGGACTCGCGTATCCGACGCAGTCCGTGCTGCTCCTGGAGCTCTCCCCCGCGCGGGAGCAGGGCCGCAATTCCTCGGCGCTGCAGCTCAATGAGACGCTGACGGTGGCCGGGCGCGCGGACTGAGCGGGGCGGTCAGGGTTCGGGAGTGCGCAGGATCCAGTGTTCCGGGTCCATCCCCCTGACCAGCTTGCGGCCGATCCTGGCCAGCGCATCGACGTCGGCTTCATCCAGCCGATCGAAAACCAGGGAACGCACCGTGTCTACGTGGCCCGGGGCCAGCTGCGTGACCAAGTCCATGCCCGCCGCCGTGATGCTCGCCGTCGTGACGCGGCCATCCTCGGCGTGCGTCTCCCTGGTGATGAAACCGCGGGATTCCAGCTTCTTCACCACGTGCGAGAGCCGGGAGAGGGAAGCGCTGGTCCGCGCAGCCAGCTCACTCATGGGCAACGTACGGTCCGCCGTCTCAGAGAGCATCGCCAGGACGTTGTAGTCGAAGAGCGAAAATTTCACCTCGCGCTGGAGCGGGGCATCGACGGCGCCGGGCAACAGTGTCGTTGTGGCCAGCAGCGACAGCCACGCCCGCCGCTCGCCGGGAGTCAACCACTTGGGTTCCGTCATGGACCAATCATGCCATAATGCTTGACGTTTCAAGTTTTGGCCCGCGGAATCGGCACCCGCGCCCTCGCCGCAGGCTGGAACGTCCAAATCCTCGGCAGGGACGCCGCGAAGGCGCAGGCCCTCGCAGCGGAGCTCGGCCCGGAGGTGACGTCCGGAACCATAGCCGAGGAGCCCGCCGGCGAACTCGTCGTGCTGGCGCTTTACTTGGACGCTGCCAAGGAGGTGGTCACCAACTACGGCGGGGCGCTCTCCGGTAGGACCATCAGGCTGGCCCCGGCCGGTGCCAGCTTCGTCAAGGCCTTCAACACCACGTTCGTCGGCACGCTGGCCACGGGACAGGCCGCGGGCCAGCCGCTGGATGTCTTCATTGCCGGAGACAATGCCGAGTCCAACGCCGCGGTCAGCAGCCTGGTAGCGGCGGCCGGCATGCGACCACTCGTCGTCGGCCCGCTCAAGCGTGCCCGCGAGCTGGAAGGTGGAACACCGCCCTCAAGATCCTCAGCTGAGCGCGCTCCGCGGCCGGAAACTGAAGAAGTTTACGCGTCCACCGGCCGGGTGGGTGCGGTGCCATCCCCGAACGGCCGCCCACCGAGCTCTTCACGGCCGTGCCGTGTCAGCCAGTTGCCGGTGTCCGGGCCTTTGGGCACAATCTGCATCGGGTTGATGTCCGTGTGCACGATGTAATAGTGCTGTTTGATCTGCTCAAAGTTCACCGTGTCGCCGAATCCCGGAGTCTGGAAAAGGTCCCGGGCATAGGCCCATAACGCCGGCATTTCTGTCAGCTTAAAGCGGTTGCACTTGAAGTGGCCGTGATAGACCGCATCGAAGCGCACCAGCGTGGTGAACAGCCGGACGTCGGCCTCGGTGATGGTGTCCCCCACCAGGTAGCGCTGGCCGGAAAGCCGTTCCTCCAGCCAGTCCAGCGCCGTAAACAGCCTGTCGTAGGCGGCCTCGTACGCCTCCTGCGACCCGGCGAACCCGCAACGGTACACGCCGTTGTTCACCTCGGTGAAGACCCGCTTGTTAACCACGTCAATCTCCCCACGCAGCGCCTCCGGATAGAGCTCCGGCGCGCCCTCCCGGTGGAAGTCCGCCCATTCGGTGGAGAAGTCGAGGGTGATCTGCGGGAAATTGTTCGTCACCACGGCGCCGGAGGGAACGTCGACGACGGCGGGGACGGTGATGCCTCGCGGGTAGTGCGGGAAGCGTTTGAGGTAGGCCTCCCGGATGCGCGCGGTGCCGAGCACCGGATCCTTGCCGCCCGGGTCCAGATCAAAGGTCCAGGAGCGTGCGTCGTGGGTGGGGCCACAGACGCCGATCGAGATGGCTTCCTCCAGCCCCAGCAGGCGGCGGACAATCGTCGAGCGGTGCGCCCACGGGCATGCCCGGGACACCACCAGCCGGTAACGGCCCGGCTCCACCGGATAACCGTCCCGACCATCCCGCGTGATGCGGGTTTCGATGTAGTTGGTGTCCCTGTTGAACTCCGCCCCACCGGTGACATAGGCACCCTTGGTGCTGAATTCCGTACTGATATCCATCGTACTCATGGTTTCAGCTTAGGCCGCTCCGTCGTCGTCGTCAGAAGCCGAAGTCCAGCCGTCGGGCGTCCAGGTAGACCCAGCGCCCGTCCTGGCGGACAAACCGGCTGGTCTCCTGCAGGACCTCCGCGGCACCGTCCTGCCGGTAATACGCCCGGAATTCCACCACCCCTTCGGTGTCCAGCGGGCCGCCGCGCACCGTCCGGACAACGTCCAGCCGCCGCCATTGCGTCGCCGGATCCAGCTCCAGCGTGGCCGGCCGGGTGTCCGGATGCCAGCTGCACAGCAGGTAGGCCGCGTTCCCGACGGCGAAGGCCGAGAAGCGCGAGCGCATCAAAGCTTCGGCGGTCGGGGCGTCTGCGTCGGCGCCGTGGAAACGCCCGCAACAGCCGCCGTAGGTCTCCCCGCTCAGGCAGGGGCAGCGGTCGTCGTCGGCTACGCCGGAAGCCTTCGTCACTCTTCCATTATCGGCCAGCGGCTACCCGGGGCGAAGCTGTGCCCGGATCTGCCCGGTGTGGTAGGCCGCCGCATCGTCGAAGTCCAGCACCTCCAGTCTTGCCGTGAAACCCTCGATGGTGGCAAGTTTTTCCGCCGGTCTCGCCGAAATTTCGGCTCCATACGTGTCAAGGAGGTAGCGCAGCATCAGAGACGGTCCCGGTCTCCCTGCACCGGCTGTTCACGGTTTTCCATGAAATCGGCGGACACCGCAGGAGCGTCAAACCAGTTGTCCCAAACCAAATCCGCCGGCGCGACGATGCGGGAAACTCCCTGCACAACGATGCTGACCTCCCGAACCGAATCGGGAAATTCAACCGCCTTGGGCAGCCGCACGGCCTGCGACTTATTGCTCCTGAAGTTTTTGGTCCAGATCACGTTACCTCCCATCCACATCTGCGACGCAATTTCCCA
>JBBRKU010000205.1:0-4923 GCA_038231735.1 Actinomycetales bacterium
GCGCGCAGACGGTCCAGCTGCTCGTACACGGCGGGCGTGGAGAGCCCATAGTCCGCCTGGACCAGCACCCAGTACAGCTGGGAAGGGGCCAGCGCTGGGGTCAGCTCGTCGCCCACGCCCAGACCGACGGCTGCGCCTCCCAGCAGGGCGAAGGGCACATCGGCGCCAAGCTCGGCACCGAGGTGGGCCAACTCCTCCCGGGACAGTCCGCTGTCCCAGAGCGCGTCGCAGGCCAGCAGCGTGGCCGCCGCATCCGCGGATCCCCCGCCCATGCCGCCGGACACCGGGACCCGTTTGGTGATTTCCAGATGGACCCCGGTGGCATGCTCGGTGACCTCCGCCATCAGTTTCGCGGCCCGCACGGCAAGGTTGCGCTCATCCAGCGGGATACCGAGTTCCTCCGCGGTGCGGCCGCTGTCCTTGAGGCTGACGGTTACGCCCGGTTCGGCGGTGCTGGTGGCGGCCACCTCCTCGTACAGGGACACGGCGAGGTAGACGCTCGCCACGGGATGGTATCCGTCGTCGCGCAGGGGTCCCACCCGGAAGGAGACATTGATTTTTCCAGGCGCCTTGACCCGGACGGTTCTGGCGGCGAAGGACTTCCGCGCGGAGCTCATAGCCTCCAACTTAGGGTACGGGTCAAGCCGCGACCAACCGGCGCCGCCACCCGTCGGCTCCCACCCCATCCCTGAGAGTGGAGCTCTGCCCCCAAAAAACGGCGTGCCATGTGCAGACCTCCACACTCGGGCGGGGCAATGGGGGTAACGACGGCGGGCTCAGGCCAGCAGCGGAAGCTTGGCCTCGGCGATCCGGGCGTAGGCGGCAATGTCAATGACCTCGCCGCGGGCGCTGGGGTCCACATTGGCAGCCAGCAGGTAGCGTTCCGCCTCCGCGGCGCCACCGGCCCAGCCGGCCAGGGCGGCCCGCAGGGTTTTGCGGCGCTGGGCGAACGCCGCATCGATGACGGCGAACACCTCCGCCCGGCTGGCCCGCGTCACCGGAGGATCGCGGCGGGTGAAGGACACCAGCCCGGAGGAGATCTTGGGGGCGGGCCAGAAGACGTTCATCCCGATGACACCGGCCTTGCGCATCTGTGAGTACCAGGCGGCTTTGGCGGAGGGCACGCCGTACGTTTTGGAGCCGGGACCGGCCGCCAGCCGGTCGGCCACCTCATCCTGGACCATCACCAGTCCGTGCTGCAGCGACGGGAAGTGCTGCAGCAGGTGCAGCACCACGGGGACGGCCACGTTGTAGGGCAGGTTGGCCACCAGGGCCGTCGGCTGGGCCGGCAGCTCCAGCACGCGCATCGCGTCGGCCAGGACCACGTCCAGGTTTCCGGCCAGCTCCGGACGGAAGGCGGCCACGGTTTCCGGCAGCTTGGCTGCCAGGATGGAGTCTATTTCGACGGCGATCACGCGGGCTGCGGCATCCAGCAGACCCAGGGTCAGCGAGCCGAGTCCCGGGCCCACCTCCAGGACCGTTTCATCCGGATCGAGTTTAGCGACCGAGACGATCCGGCGGATGGTGTTGCCGTCAATGACGAAGTTCTGGCCAAGCGTCTTGGTGGGGCGGACGCCGATCTCCTGGGCCAGCCGCCGGATTTCCGTGGCACCGAGCAGCGGCTGCACCCGGGCCGACAGGTGGTGGTTCGGGCGGCCGGTCTGCGGATCGGAATCGGGCTCAGTCACCCTGCCATCGTAGTGGAACGAACCGGTCCCCCGATGTGCCTACCGGGAGGCCGCGGAGGCGCAGCCCCATGGGGAGAGGCCGGCCTTGGCGTAGTAGGTGTTCGCCACAGCAATCTGCTGCTCGCGGCTGGCCTGGTCGGCACGCGGGGCGTAGGTCCCGCCGCCGTTCGCCAGCCAGGATCCGCTGTCGAACTGAAGGCCGCCGTAGTATCCGTTGCCGGAGTTGATCGCCCAGTTGCCGCCGGACTCGCATTGGGCGATCTTGTCCCACATTCCGGCGTTCATCGCCGCCGGAGCCGCGGCCCCGGTGTTGCCGGCTGTGGCGGGATCCGCCGGGCGATCCTTGGCGCCAACGGTGACTTTCTGGTTGACGGGTGCGGTCTTGACCGTCTGCCCGGTCTGCGTCCGGCTGACTTCGCGGCCGTCGACGGTGACCACCTTGAAGCTGGTGTCCATCTTGCCGGCGACGCCGGGCTGGCTTACTTTCTGCTGGTCCTTGAACATATTCGGGTCAACGGTCTTGTCCGTCTGGAACGGGATGTCCGTGCTGACGGTCGTGCTGCCATCGGCGTTGACCCGTGAGACCTTGACGACCATGTTGTTGACCACGGGGGCTTCGCCGGGCTGGGACACCAGATCCGCGGTGCCCACGGTGATTCCGGTGGAGGCCAGCAGGTCACCCACACTGACCGCCGTCGTGGTCTTATCCACGCTCTTGCCGTCGGCCAGGATCTTGACGGTCTTCGGGGTGCTGATGTCGATGACATCGGAGCTGGCCAGCTTCATGTCCTTCGGTGCGGAGACTGCCGCGTTGGGGCCAAGGCCCAGCTGGTTCACCAGGTCGCCCACCTTGGCCGAGGTGGTCTGCATGGTGCTCTTGGCGCCGTCCAGATTGACCTTGATTTCCTTCGAGGTGTTCACGGTGATGACCGTGCCGTTGTCCACGCTGCTGCCCAGTGCGGGGCTGACGTGGTCCGCCGGCCTGACGTCAACGTTGGCCTTCTGCAGCACCTGGCTGACGGAACCGCCGAACGTCTGGACCGAGCTGGCCTGACCGTCAACATTCACGGTGATGGTCTTGTTGTTGCCCACAAAGGCAACCAGACCCAGAACCAGCGCGACCAGCACCAGGGCCTGCCCGCCGATTTTGACGAAACTGACCTTGCCGCCCGTCCGGAAGAATCTACCGAAGAAATTTGCCACTATGACCCGTAACTACTTGAGCATCCGGGCACGGGGAATGACGCACGTATCGCGGTGTGGAGGCCCGTGGGGCATCCGCGCGGTGGATAAGTGCCCCGCCACACTCTGATTTTGGGCGTGCTCGTCCAGGGCAGTTCTGTTTGCAAATTAAATTGCAAAAACATTTACTGCGAACGGCACTCCCAGCAGCGGAAAAACACTGCCGCGCAGAGGCAAAAACACTGCGCAAAAAGAGTGAAGTTATCCGTAGGCCTTCCCCGACCCCGGCTAACAGTTACCCATCGTAACCTAACCGTGATCTATTAACCAAGGGCGGACTATCGGACAACCCAGGAACCGGCCCGTCGTCGGACCCGGAAAAGGCGCGGAAAAGGCGCGGCAATCCGCGGAAAACCGGGCCAAAGGGTGGCCAGTCGCAGCTGAATTCCGAGGACAGGAACCGGGCTCTCAGTCCCAGGAACCGTAGACGGCTTCGGTGTTGGCAGCGAGTCGTTCACCGATTTGTGATAAATCAACCGCCAGCAGCTCGGCCATCGCGCGGACCGTATAGGGGACCATGTAGCTCGCGTTCGGCCGCCCGCGGAAAGGGTGCGGAGTCAGGAACGGCGAATCCGTTTCCACCAACACCAATTCGGGGCGCGCCACGGCCAGCGCGGACCGCAGGTTGACCGCGTTCTTGAAGGTAAGTGTGCCGGCGAAGGACATGTACCAGCCGTTGTCGTTGCAGATCCGCGCCAGCTCCTCGTCGCCGGAGAAGCAGTGGAAAACCACCGTTCCGGGCGCTCCCTCGGAGCGCAACGTCGCCACCACGTCGTCGTGGGCGTCGCGATCATGGATCTGCAGGGCCAGCCCCAGCCGCTTGGCAATATCGATGTGCCGGCGGAAAGCGTACTGCTGGTCGGCCAGGCCGGGACCTTCGGTGCGGAAGTAGTCCAGCCCCGTTTCCCCGATGGCCCGGACCCGTGGATGCCGGGCCAACTGCTCGATTTCGACCAGCGCCGCTTCCAGCGTTCCGGCTGCCGCCAGTTTGGGGGCATCGTTGGGATGAAGCGCGACGGCGCCCAGCAGCCGGCGGTCCAGCTCCACTGCCGCGACGGTATAGCGGGAGGATTCCAGGTCGGTTCCCACCTGGACGGCTCCCTTCACGCCGACCGCTTCGGCCGCATCCAACGCGTCGGTGATGGTGACCTGGACCAGCCCGGCGCTGAAGTCCAGGTGGGTGTGGTTGTCCATGACAGGCACCGGAAGCGGCTTCGGGGCGGGAGGATACTCCAGATTCCGGCGCTGGCCACCGCCCGCACTATCCGGCTCGCCTTCCTCCTGGGCAGCGGTCCGGTACGGCTGGGGAATCTGATCGGTGCACATATCAGGCAACTTTAGCGAGCCTGGCGGGGCGGACAGAGCGGGGTCGAGCTAGTAACGTGGGTCTCATATAAGTCCATGGCCCAAGGATGAGTCCCCGCAGGACCCCCGGCGGCCACGCCAGCACGCCCGAAAGGCTTCCGATGGATTCAGAGAACCGCACCATGGTCCACGATGCCTTGCCGGATCCGACGCTTGGGCAACGGCCCAATTCCACCGGCCCGGCGATGACTGCGGCGCAGTTCCACGACGCCAGCCGGCGGATCCTGGCGGTGATCAATACCGTGATCGACGGCAAGGCGGAGGCGGCGGAGCTTGCCCTGACCGTCATGCTGGCGCAGGGGCACCTGCTGGTGGAGGACGTTCCGGGCGTGGGAAAGACGATGCTGGCCAAGACCCTGGCGCGCACGATCGACTGCTCGGTCAGCCGCATCCAGTTCACCCCGGATCTGCTGCCCTCCGATGTGACCGGGGTGTCCATCTACAACCAGTCGACGCAGAAGTTTGAATTCCGTCCCGGCGCAGTGTTCGCCAACATCGTGATCGGGGACGAGATCAACCGGGCCTCCGCCAAGACGCAGTCCGCGCTGCTGGAATGCATGGAGGAACACCAAGTAACCGTGGACGGCACCTCCTACCGTCTGGCCGAGCCGTTCATGGTGGTGGCGAC
>JBBRKU010000206.1:0-4891 GCA_038231735.1 Actinomycetales bacterium
AGATCCAGCGGAATGCGCCAGCGGCCGGGAGCGGCGGATCCGGCGCAACCAGCTGGCTGCCAGCAGGGCGGACATCCATTCCAGGGCCATAACGCCCAGCATTACGGCCGTTCCACCCGCCGGGGCGTCGGTCCCGCCCGCCAGCTGGTGGACGGCGTGGCCAGCGGGGCCGGAGTGAACGATGGAATAACCATGGAAGGCCACCATCGCCAGGGCCGCGAACATGAGCATCCTTGCCGACCGGGCCGCACCGCCGCCCCACAGGCGGAGCGCACAGGGCATGCATATAGCGGCCATGCCCACCATCAGCGCGCTTGACCACCAACCATGCAGATCCATCACAGCGATCCAAAGGTGCACGGCGGTGGAAACTAATGACACTGCGGCGCAGAGGCGGGCATGGAGAACCTCGCCCGCATCGGCGGGCGCGGTGGTGCGCTTCTCTTCGGAGCGCCTAGCTGTGGCAGTGGCCACCGAAGGCCTGACGGGTCGGCGGGACGTCGAGGACGGGGGAGCGGTCGAAGAACCCGTCCGGGCGGAGCTTGAAGCCCACGGAGTCCACCGGCATGATGGGCCAGTCCTCGACGCGCGGATAGTGCGTCAGGCCAAAGGTGTGCCAGAGCACGATGTCCTGGCCGTCGATGTCCCGGTTCTGCGCGACGTACGCGGGCAGGCCGGCGCCGCCGGCATGCTGGTTGACGAAGTCCCCGGTGGGGTAGCGCTCGTCCTCCGCGAAGCGGGTGACCCAGAGGTCCTTGGTGGCGAATTCCGCCCGGCGGGCCACCGAGGAGCCTTCGTCCGCCAGCAGCATGGGCTGACCCTGCGGGCAAAGCTTGTAGGCCACCGGCTCGCCGAGGCGGTTGAGCGAGTTCGGGTTGGAAATATGCCAGGTACGGCCCTTGCGCATGTCCGCCTCGCGGATACCCTCGGATTCGGTGGCGAGCAGGGTGCGCTGTCGGGTGAAGGCGTTGCCCCGCTCGTTGCCCTCGCCCATCGGGACGCGGACCGCTTCCTCTTCCTCCACCCCGTAGGTGGTGCCGTCCAGGGCCATGTCCAGCCGGGCGCTGAAGAGGAGCTCGTGGAAGGGGGCACCCAGGCCGGGTGCGATTTCCGAGGCGTAGGGGTAGCCCTTGCCGGGGTGGGCGCTGGTGAAGACGACGCCGGTGGCCTTGGCCTCGAACTCGATGGTGCCGTCCAGGTAGAGGTACCAGTAGAAGCCATAGTCGTAGTTCCCGACGGTGGTGAAGAAGGAGATCACCAGCCGGCGATTGCGGCGGGTGTAGTCGATGCCGGTCCAGAGGTCGCTGTGCTTGGCCAGGATGCTCCAGTCTTCCTCGTGCATGCAGATCCCGTTGCGGATTTCCCGCGGGTTGCCGAAGCCGTCCGCGATCACGGGGCTGAAGTAGGTGATGTCACCCAGGCAGTCGCAGCCCAGTTCCAGGGAATTCGCGTACTGGCCCACCAGATACTCGCCCGTGTCGAAGTAGTTCTGCCAGGAGCGCACCGGTGCCGGGTCGCCGTAGGGGACTACCATCTCCGCGATCGAAGCCCGGTTGATCACCGAGCGGCGCCGCTCGCCGTCCTGGAAGGTGATGTTGTGCAGCACCAATCCCTCGCGGACGTCGAAGCCCACGTCCAGGCCCCACTTTTCCCACTCCACATGGTTGCCGCCGGTCACGGCGAAGCTCGGCCCCTCCGGCGCGGTGATGCTGATCGGCTTGAGGGTGGTCCGCAGCGGGCCGGTGAGGTCGGGATCCGTGTAGTTGCCGTGCTCCGCGGGGACCGGGACCACGCCGAAATCGAGTACCTGGTCCACGGTCCTGCTGACGATGTCCACGTAGGCGACAAGCCCGTCCACGGGGTGCGCCCAGGCGCTGTCCTCGGCGAAGTCCTGGACAAAGGCCAGCCCGCGCAGGATGCGCCGGCCCTTTTCCCCGGGGTACTCAAAGACGCCGGCGGACAGGGGCGCCACCCGGACCTTGGCCACGTCCAGATCGCGGTCCGCCAGGGCCTCGAGCCAGCGCTCGTCCCGGGCGAGGAGTTCTTCGACGATGCCGAATTCCTCCTCCAGAACGGGCAGCTCGCCGCTGACAGAGGTGTCGAGTTCGACGGCGGACTCAACAGTGCCGCTGGTCACGGACACGACGGCATCCAGGGGCGCGGCGCCGGAAACGTCATGCAGGAAGATCCGGAAGCGCCGGTTTACGACGCCGGCCGAGGCGTCCCGGGGCGGATCGAGCAGGCCCTGATAGGCGACCCGGATGCTGTCGCCCAGCAGGCCGGCGTCGCGCAGGATGCCGCGGACGGCGGTGACTTCCGACGCCGTCGCCAGGGAGTACGCGGTGGCTGCGGCAAGTGAGATGGGAGGCATGGTTGCCCTTTCCGGGTCGGCGGACAAACGGACGGAGCCTGTTTGCTTGCATTTTTATTCTATGTATGTAGAGAATAACCTTAAGTAAGCTGGTTCACAAGGGCAGAGCAGGAATCTATTTCAGGGGGCAATGTGCCGAAGGTGGTGGACCATGACCAGCGCCGACTGCAGCTGGTCGATGCGACCTGGCGGATCATCGCCCGGCACGGCATCGAGGGCGCCACCATGCGCGAGATTGCGGCGGAAGCCGGATTCGCCAATGGCGCGCTGAAACCCTACTTCCCGACCAAGGATGACTTGCTCACCTTCGCCTTCGGCCACGTCTTCAACCAGACGAACCGGCGGATGGAGGAGTCGACGGCCGGCAAGCAGGGCCTGGCCGCGCTGCGGGCCTACTGCCACGAGATTCTGCCCCTGGATGAGACGCGGATCAGCGAGGCCAGGATCGTCATTCCCTTCTGGCAGCGGGCCCTGACGGATCCGGCCAAAGCCGAGCTGCATGACAAGTCCATGCTGGAATGGCGCACCACCATCCGCGGCCATCTGCAGGAGGCGCGGGGCGCGGGGGAGGTCCGCACCACGGTCCCCGACGAGGACATCGTGGGCCATCTGATGACCGTCGTCCTGGGGGCCCAGATCACCGCGCTGCTGTCCGCGGGCGAGCATTCGCCCGAGCGTCTGGTTGCGCAGCTGGACGGCTATCTGCAGCTGCTGGCCACCGGGGCGTAGTCAGAGCTGGGTTTTCCGACCGTTATTCGCCGGTTGTCGAAAAAAGATGACAGGGGCCATCCGCCGGGGTTACAGTGGCAGTGATGTGTCCCACGCCACATATCGGCATAGCCGGACACCGGAAGAGGGGCCATCCGTGACCGAGACCAAACTGCGCACCACAAGCTACGGCGCCTACCTGCCACCGCAAACGGCGGTGGCGGACAGCTTCGCCCAGTGGCGCAATCTGATCTCTGAATCCTTCGTGCCGCTGGAGGTCCGCAGCGACTCGGAGACCTTCCACGGGACGCTGCGCTCCCAGGTGCTCGATGAATTGTCCATAGTGGAAGTCACCGCCGGCGGCCACCAGGTGCTGCGGACACCCTCGCTCATCGCGGCCGCGGACCGGCGGTACTTCAAATTGAATCTCCAGCTCTCCGGGCACGGCATGCTGATCCAGGACAACCGCGAGGCGACCCTGCGCCCGGGGGATCTGGCCGTCTATGACACGCAGCGTCCCTATTCGCTGGCCTATGACGGCGACTTCCGGACCTTGGTGCTGATGTTCCCGCATGAGGCCCTGGACCTGCCGGTGGACTCGATTGGCCAGCTGACCGCGGTGCGGATGCCCGGCGACGCCGGGCTGGGGCGGATGATCAGCCCCTTCATGGTCCAGCTGGCCGAAAACCTCGATGAGCTCTCCGGCGCCAGCGGCCACCGGCTTGCGCACAACGCCGTGGATCTGATTGCCACGATGTTCGATGGCGAACTGGGCACGCGCCTCGGTCCGGCCGCCGGCAGGCATGGCGACACACTCACCAGCATCCGGCGCTACATCGAGGCCCATCTGGGCGATCCGGGGCTGTCGCCCGCGAGCATCGCCGGGGCGCACTTCATCTCGACGCGGCACCTGCACAATCTGTTCCAGGAAACCGGCACCACGGTGGCTCATTGGATCCGCACGCGCCGGTTGGAGCGCTGCCGCCGCGACCTGTCCGATCCTGTCCTGGCCGGGCGTTCGGTCAGCGCGATTGCGGCGCGCTGGGGATTCATTGAGGCCGCCCACTTCAGCCGGATCTTCCGCGGCGCCTTCGGCGAACCGCCCAGCGCCTGCCGCAGCAACTGACCGCCGGATGCCTCTGTCCATGCGTCGGGGCGGATGGCTCAAGCTCTTCGCTGGCAGTCAAGTGCCGTTCCCGGAAAGACAAGACGTGGGGTTCCTCCCCGCGGGATAGTCGTAGCAATGGCTCCACGGTGTGGGTGCCACCGATCGGACATTGATTGCTCTCACTCGACGAGGAGTTACCCATGGCAACGAAACTATTCATCAACGGTGAGTGGACCAGCGCAAGCGGCGGCACCATCGCCAGCTACAACCCGGCCACCGAGGAAGTCCTGGAGCACGTTGGCTTCGCCAACAAGACCGACGTCGACGCCGCCGTCGATGCGGCCCAGGCGGCCTTCAACAATCCGCAGTGGCGGGACATGCTGCCGGCCGCGCGGGCCAAACTGCTGTTCCGGCTCGCCGATCTGATCGATGCCCACGCCGATGAGCTGGCGGAGCTGGAAACCCGGGACCAGGGCCAGCCGATCGGGATCTCGCGCAACATCTCCGTCAGCGGCGCGGCCGAGCACTTCCGCTACTACGCCGGCTGGGTCACGAAGATCGAGGGCCGCACCGCCCCGATCTCCTTCCCGGACACGCTGCACTACACCCGGCGGGAACCGATAGGTGTCTGCGCGCTCATCACGCCGTGGAACTTCCCGCTGATGATCCTGTCCTGGAAGCTCGCCCCCGCGCTGGCCACCGGC
>JBBRKU010000207.1:0-4888 GCA_038231735.1 Actinomycetales bacterium
ACAACGTGGTGGCGCCGGGAAGGTAAGGATAGCTGTCCAAGGTGATGTCGACGCCGTCGTCCAGTGCCTTGTCGATCAGCGCCAGCAGCTCCCCGGCCCGGCCTTTGTTCGGGGCGAAGTTCATGGTGGCGTGGGTCAGGTGCAGGGCGCAGCCGGAGGAGCGGCTCAGCTCGATCATCTCCTGGTACGCCTCCAGCGCACCCTTGCCGTAGGAGCGATGGTGCGGGGCGTAGAAGCCGCCTGCCTCGGCAACGGTGCCGCACAGTGCCGCCAGCTCCTCGGTGCTGGCGTACATGCCGGGGGAATACGTCAGTCCCGAGGACATTCCCACGGCACCCTGCGTCATCGCCCCGCGGACCAGGTCCTGCATGCGGGCCATCTGCTCCGCGCTTGCCCGGCCCTCGGAGAAGCCCATCACCATCGCGCGGACCGTGCCCTGCGGCACCAGATAGGCCGCGTTGGTGGCGATGCCCTCATCCAGCCGGTCCAGGTACTGCGCCACGGTGCGCCAGGAAAAATCGAAATCCGCGGGGTCGTCGTTCCAGCCGGCAATCTGCTGCCGTATTCCCGCCAGCACCGCGTCATCCACCGGCGCATAGGAGAGCCCGTCCTGGCCCAGCAGCTCGGTGGTCACGCCCTGGCTGATCTTGGCGTAGTGCGCCGGATTTACCAGCAGCTGCAGGTCCGAATGGGCGTGCATGTCAATGAATCCGGGGCTGAGTACCAGCGAGCGGGCATCGATGGTCCTCTGCGCCCCGGTCAGCGCAGGATCGAGGGAGCCGGCGGTGGCCAGTTCCGCGATCCGGCCGTGCTCGACGACGACGTCCGCGCGGTGGCGCGGCGCGCCCGTCCCGTCCACCACCGTGGCGTTGCTGATCAGGGTTTTCGGTGCCGGCTCGGCTGCTCTTAACCGTGGCATCACGGCGGCCTAGAAAAAGGTGTGGACAAGGTCGACGACTGTCGGGTCGGCTTCGGTGTCCGCGAGGACGGGGATGAGCGTCCACTTATCGAAGGCGGTGCAGGGGTGGGAGAGGCCAAGGCGGACCACATCCCCTGGACGGACGGTGGTTGTTTCCGGATTGAATCGCATGAAACAGTGCTGGTCATTCACCGCCGTGACGCTGGCATCCGTCAGTGGGTGCATCGGCCCGCCCAGTCCGGGGCCGATGGCCCGGGGGATGGGCAGCCCCTCGTCAACCGGGACATCGCGCTTACCCGCGTCCAGGATGGCCAGCCCCGGCTCCGGGCTCGAGACCACCCGGGCCCAGCCGTGCATCCCGCTGCGGAACGGATGGCCGCCGTGCCGGGAGAACGGCGAAATCTGGCGGTAGAAACCGTCGTCGTGGATGATGTAGGCGCCGCTCCGGATGACAAGGTCCACCGTGCGGCCACCCGTTGCCGGCGTGCCGGTGCTGATGCACTTGCCCAGCACGTCCGCGACCGTGTCGAAGTACGCGCTGCCCCCGGCGGTCAGCATGATGCTGGCGCCGGCGGGGTAGAGGTTCCCGGCCAGCAGCTCCTGGTGCAGCGCCTTCATCTCAAGCAGGAAATTCCGCACACTCGCCAGGCCCTCCGGTTCCGCGGTATGTGCCAGTGAACCTTCGTAGCCGCTGACGCCCACCAATCGCAGGCTCGCGGATGTGGCCACCGCGTGCGCCACCTCAAGGGCGGCGTCAAACCCGCGCGCTCCGGTGCGGCCGCCCAGTCCGCCCACCTCGACCAGGACATCGAGGACGGCCGGATGCCCCAGCGTCCCAAGGACCTGTTCCAGCAGGCGGACCGTCTGTACCGAGTCCACCCAGGACAGGATCGGCGCCTCAGGGGATGACTCGGAGGCAACCCAGGCGATGGCGTGCGGATCGGTCAGGCTGTTGGCCAGCATCAGCCGGCGGACACCGAAGCCCCGCGCCACCCGCAGCTGGGCGAAATTCGCAAGGCTGATTCCCCAGGCGCCGCGGCTGAGCTGTTCCGCCCAAAGCTGCGGTGCCATGGTGGTCTTGCCGTGCGGGGCCAGCAGTATTCCGCGCTCGCTGCACCAGGACGCCAACCGGTCCACATTCTCGCGCAGGGCACCGGCATCCAACGTCAGCAGCGGCGTCTGCAGGTCCGCCAGGGTCGGCCCGGAGCTCAGGAAATCCCGTGCGGACGTCCCGGACGCCGTGGCAGGGGCGGCTTTGTGGCGCCAGTCCAGCACGACGTCCTGCAGCCCCCCCACGGCTTCGGCCGAGATGGGGGCCTTGGCGTCGTCGGCCCGGATATTGGGCACTTCGGTGGCGCCAGCTGTGTTGGTGGTGCCGCCGGTGTCTGTGCCTGTGGAGGAAGTGTTCAAAACTGTTCATCCCTTCGGCGAAGACCCATAGTCCCGTGCCGTTGCCGATTCCGCTGCGGATTTCCGATCATGCGTTGCGTATGTTGCAACGTTGGTTGCAAACATGTTAGAAATATGTCTAACATGGGGCCTATTCCAGAGTCAAGGCTTGCCGGAACCGGCCGCCGCGCGCCGGGTCGGTCCGCTGGCCGGCCCCGCAAAAAGCTTGCCGCGGATTTGCGGAGAGGGAGGGCATCGGATGCTTTCAGCCGTTTGTCTCGGTGAGACCATGGCGATGCTGACCCCGGCACAATCCGCGCCGCTCCACCAGGCAACGGAGCTGTTGTTCGGCATCGGCGGGGCCGAGTCCAACGTAGCCATGGGACTTGCGGAAATGGGGCTGGAAGCGCACTGGATAGGGCGGGTTGGCCGGGACGGCTTCGGTACGCGCATCCTCAACGACCTTCAGGCGCACGGCGTCGGGACGTCCGGAGTGGAAATCGACCCGGACCGGCCCACCGGGCTCTATGTCAAGATCCCGGCTGCGGAACTCACCTCCAAAAGCGGAAGCTCGGTGCTGTATTACCGCCAGGGATCGGCGGCCTCGGCGATGGGGCCCGCCACGCTGCTTAACCCGGTGGTGGCGTCGCTGCTGCGGGATGCCCATCTGATCCATCTCAGCGGCATTACGGCCGCGCTTTCGCCCGGTTGCGCGGACCTATCCCGGAGCATCCTGAGCGCGCCGCGGGAAGGACGCACGGCCAGCTTCGATGTGAACTGGCGCCCGGCTCTGTGGGGGGACAAGGACCGGTCCATCCTGGCAGAACTGGCAAACCTGGCCGACGTCGTCCTGCTGGGAAGGGACGAGGCGGAGCTCGCCTTCGGCACGGACGACGAGACGGAACTGCGCCGGCTGCTGCCGGACCCGGCCGTGTTGGTCATCAAGAATGCGGACGTCAGCGCCGTCGCCCTGAACCGGGACGGAAGCCGCGTGGAGGTCCCGGCGCTCGCCGTCGAGGTCCTGGAACCCGTCGGGGCGGGCGACGCGTTCGCCGCCGGATACCTCAGCGGCCTGCTCATGGGGCTGAATCAGAAGGCCCGCCTGCGCCGCGGGCACATCAGCGCGGCCGCCACCCTGACCGTCCGCGGCGACCGTGGGCCGCTCCCGGCGGATGAGGTGATGTCCGCCGTTTTGGCGTGCAGCGACCAGGACTGGGCGATGATCCGGGTGGCGGCCGGCCAGGTCTTTGCTCCCACGCCGGGGGCCATCAGGCCATGAGCCAAAGTCTGGGACGAGCCCTCGATCTGCTGGCCGAACTCGCCAAGCAGCCCGCCACCCTCGATGAGCTCGCGGCCAACGCCACGGTGCACAAGACCACCATCATGCGGTTGCTGCATGCCCTGGAGGAGAAACGGTTCGTCGTGCGCGACGATGGCCAGCGATTCCGGCTCGGCTCCAAATTCTTCGAGCTGTCCTCCAAGGCGCTCGAGCAGCGGGACATCCGGACGATCGCCCACCCGCACCTCGCCGAGCTTAATGCCCGGACCGGGCACACCGTGCATTTGGCAGCCTTCGAGGGAAACGAGGTGGTGTACATCGACAAATTCGAGTCGAACCATCCGGTCCGGATGTACTCCCGCGTCGGCCTGACAGCGGCGCTGCACTCGGCCGCCGTCGCCAAGGTCCTGCTCGCGGATATGCCGCGCGTCCGGCAGGAACGCATCGCCGAAGGCCTGGACTACGTCAAGCTCACTGGAAACACGATCAGCACTCCCGCCCAGCTGCTTGCCGAGCTTGAACTGGTGAAGCGGCAGGGCTGGGCCCACGACAACGCGGAGCACGAAGCCTTTGTGCACTGTATTGCTGCGCCCATTCGGGACGCCAGCGGACGGGTGATTGCCGCCGCCTCCTTCTCCGTGCCCGTCGTACTGCTCAGCTACGACGGCCTGCTGGAACTGCTGCCCGATCTGAAAGCCGGAACCGAGGCCATCTCCGAGGACCTCGGCTGGGTCAACCCCGAAAGGACCATCTGATGAGTGAAAAAACAGTTGTGCTGACCGAAAACGCCCCCGCCCCCGCGCACGTCTTCTCCCAGGGCATCCGGAAGGGCGGATTCTTCCAGGTCTCCGGCCAGGGGCCGATGGATCCGGCCACCAACCAGTACATCGGCGAGGGCGATGTCCGGGTGCAGACCCGGCGGACGCTGGAGAACATCAGGGCCATCCTGGTTGCCGGCAGTTCTTCGGTGGAGGACGTGCTGATGTTCCGGGTCTACCTGACCACCCGCTCGGACTTTCCCGCCATGAATGAGGTGTACGGCGAATTCATCCGGGAAAACGTGCCCAGCGGCGCATTGCCCAGCCGCACCACGGTCTTCGTTGACCTGCCGCACGAGGTTATGCTGGTGGAAATCGACGCCCTGGCCGTTACCTCCTGACCATTGACCAATCACGCGGCAAGGACTCCAATGGAGGTATAGGAAGTTGACGGGGCCACAGAGTGGGCGGGGGCAGGCCGTCCCGGGCCCGCCCAAGCGGCGGGCCCGGGCGGGCGCGGCGCCCCCGGCGGGGGGGGCCCCG
>JBBRKU010000208.1:0-4874 GCA_038231735.1 Actinomycetales bacterium
CTGGGCTACGCCGCCAGCCACGATGAGGTGATACCCGGGCTGTCCTCCATAGCCGCCCCCATCAACGTCCCCGGCCACCGCCCGGCCGCCATCGCCGTCGTCTATATCAGGACGGACCAGGAACCCGATGACGTTGGCCGGCTCCTGGCGTCCAGCGCGCGCCGGATCGAGGAGCAGCTCGGCTGACCCGGCTGACCCGGTTGGCCCGGTGTCAGGGTCAGGGCACCCCGACCGTTCTGCTCACTGATCGGTCCGCTCGCTGCGCAGAATACGATTCTGCCCAACGAGCCGGCGGATCACTGGCCGCTTGCCGCAGGCCCCCGGCGCATCAGGACCACCGTCAGCGCACCGAACAGCATCAGCGCGACGGCCGCCGCGATCGAGACCAGGAAGGCGGCGCCATAACCGGCGGACTGTGCCAGTGTGCCGGCAATCGAGGAGCCGATGGCGGTGCCCGCGACAATGCCGCTGGCCAGCGCGGTCATCACTGTTCCCAGCCGCCGCCTGGGGGCCACCATGCCGCCGATGCTGAAGATCGTGACCATGGTCGGGCCCACCGGGATGCCGAGAACAAAGAGCACGCCGATCATCGCCGGCACCGAGCTGGGCGCCAGCAACAGGACGGACAGTGCCGCCATCAGGGCCGCGACGGCCAGCCACCGCCATGGTTGGCTGAACCTGGCCGGCCAGAAGGCAACCGAAAGCGCCGCCGCAGCCGAGCTGAGCCCCACGACCGAGTAGAGCAGACCCGCCAGCTGGATGGAACCGAAACTCCCGGTGAAGGCGATCAGTGCGGCCTGGGTGGCCCCGAAGAATGTTCCCATCGACACCATACCCAGGACGGGCAGGGCGACCTTGACCCAACTCACGTCCCCGGCAGCCGACTGGTCCGCGGGCTCCTTCCCATGCCGTTCCACGGCGGCTTCCGTCGGATGGACGGCAAAGAGGGAGACCAGGCTGAGCGTCAGCACGGCGGCCATCGCCAGCGGCAGCCAGGGCGCGATCAGGCTTGCCAGGATGCCGACCAGGGCCGGACCCAGCACGAAGGTCAGTTCATCGGCGGTGCTTTCGTAGGACAGCGCCGTGTCCAGGGTGATGTCCCGCTGCGATTCGGGCAGTTTGGCGCTCAGCGACATCCACCGGACCCGGGCAAGCGGACCCACCTGCGGGGACGTTGCCCCGCTGAGGAAGGCCGAGACAAGGACCCACACCACAGCGGTCCGGGCGAAGTCGCCGGCCAGGTAGGTGAGTACGACGACGGCGGCAACGGCCAGTGCGTTGGCCCCGGCAGCGACGAGCAGCACGTGCTTCTGGCCCAGCCTGTCCGCCAGATGGCCCAGCAGGGGCGCCCCCGCCGCGGAACCGATGCCGACGGCACCTGCTGCGAAACCGCCAAGGGCATAAGAATGGCTGACGGCGGTAACGAGCGTCAGGACTCCCACCGTCAGCATGGCCAGCGGAAGCCGGGCAAAGAGGCCCAGCGGGATGAAGCCCTTGCCGGAGAGCCGCGGCAGCACGCCGTAGCGGCCGAGGCGCGGGGCATTCTCGGGAGTGTGCGGGGTGCCCTGTTGGAGGCTGAGGGAGGTTGCCATAATTTTCCGGTTGCTGAAAGGGCGCATCGTCCCTCCTCCCGATGCGCGCGACCCGGATACAGTGTGCAGTCTACCGGACAACCGCCTTCGGCGGCAGGCGACGACCAGACGGCCGTCCTGGTCAGGCCAGCGCACCGGCAGCATGGTTTACTGACACCGTTGAGCCGGTCCTGCCTTTGTGCACCTGCAGCTGGGTGGGGATCCGAAGCTTCATCTCAGCGACGTGGCTGACCAGCCCAACGACCCTCCCGCCATCGCGCAGCCCTTCCAGTGCGTCCATCACCTGTTCCAGCGACTGCTCGTCCAGGCTGCCGAACCCCTCGTCGACGAAGAGTGTTTCAATGTCCACCCCGCCGGCCTCCTGCTGCACGACATCCGCCAGGCCAAGGGCAAGCGCCAGCGAGGCCATGAAGGACTCGCCGCCGGACAGCGTCGCAGTATCGCGCCGCTGGCCGGTCCACTGGTCCACCACCTCAAGCCCGAGACCGGACTTCTGATTGCGGCCCGCCAGCGCGTCGCTGTAGCTGAGCGTATAGCGGTAGTCGCTCATGGTACCCAGCCTCTGCGAGGCAGCAATGGCAACCTGTTCCAGCCGGGCGGCCAGGACATAGGTGTTCAGCGTCATCTTGTAGGTGTTCTCACCGAGTCCACGCGCCGTGTCCGCTATAGCGGATACACGCTGATAGCGCTCCCGCATCGGCGACACCTGGGCATCCAGGGCCAGGTGCTTTTCCGACGCCGAGCGTACGGCGGCCAATGCCTTTCCAGCCAATTCGCGGCGCACCGCGGCGGCATTCGCGGCCTGGGCGGCGGCCTCGGCGGCTTCCCGCAGCTCACCCATCACCGCATCGTCCGGGACGGACATACCCTCCGCGGCCTCGCCCACGGCGAGCTTCACATCCTCCGGTTCAAAAGCTGCCCCAGAGCGGACCACCGATTCGGAGAAATTGAGGATACTTCCCGCCAGAGCGGTAGCGTCCGCTGCGGGCAGCAAGGCCACCCGGGCCGCCTCGGCATCGGCAAACCGAGTCGCAGGCAACGCCGCATCCAGGGCGGCCCCGGCCGTCGCTGCGGCCGCGATGGCAACGTCCCGCGTCTGCATCGCTGCCACACTCTTGCCCACCAGCGTCCCGACAGCCTGGAGTTCAGCGAGCCGTTCCGCCAAGCTTTCATGGCCGGCGCGGGAGGCAGCCAATTTGGCGTCGAGCTGCTCAACAACTGCCTGCGCCGCGGAAAGCGTGGCCTCCAGGGCCGCAGCCGTTTCGCGGCTCGTCGCCGACATCGACTCCTGCTCCTGGATCCGCGCAGTCAGGGCGGCCAGCTCGGCTTCCTGCCCGGTCAGCCGGCCCGCAGCCCGCGTTGCCTCCAGCAAGGCTTCCCGCGCGGCGGTCGCCGCCAGCTCCGAGGATTCAAGGGCCGCGGCGCCGCCCCGGCCCTGCAGGACGGCGAGATCCTGCCGTGCGCTGGCCAGTCTCCTGGCCGTCTCAGCTTCTGCCGCCTCCGCCTCATCCCGGCCGAGTTTGGCCCGGTCCTCGTTCTCCGCGGCCTTCAATCCGGTGCCGGCCAGCGGGGAGGGCAACGGGTGTACTTCGCTGCCGCAGACCGGACAGGCCTCGCCATCCACCAGCCCTGCTGCCATCTCCCCGGCCGCCGTCTCCAAGCGCCGAGCCATCAGTGACAGCCAGAGCTCCTGGGCATCAAGATAGGTCTGGCGCGCCTGCAGATGATCCGCCCCGCAGCTGGTGGCGGCGGCCTGCGCCAGGCGGTGCGATCTGATGGTTTCCAGCAGTTCCGAGGCCGCCGAAGCCGCCTGTTCACGCCGATGCAGGGAGCCGGCGAGCTCCCGAAGGCCGTCCACGCCTGCCCTTGACAGGCTGCGCTGATCGTCGGCGAGCCTGGCTGCCCCCGCATGCTTTTCGGCGGCGCTCCTGGCATTCCGGATGGCGGCCGAGAGCCTGCCCGTTTCCGAGCGCAGGGACATCAGCCTTTCCTCCTCCGGCAGCAGCGCCTCCAGCACGGCGCCTTCCCTGTCCAGCCGGGACTGGGCGGTCATGAGCGCTCCGACGGAGAGCCCACCGGAGCCGCCGCTGAGGCCGCCGAGCGACATGGCCGCCACGTCGCCGGTCAGCCGCCGGCAGACGAGTCCGGCCGCGGCCTCCGCCCGGTCCAGACGCTGGTTGGCGGCCGTTACCGCCGCCAGCTGACCGGCCAGGATCTCAGCCTCCCGATGTTCCTGGGCGCGCTGCTGCCACGCGTGGAACTGCGGCGCCAGTCCGGCCAGACGGTCCCGTTCCACAACGGCGGCCCTCAGTTTCCGGTGCCGGGACGTGAGCTGCTCGGCCTGTTGGAGCGCCGCCGCGGAATCCAGCTGTGCCGTCCTTCCCGCGGACGCTGCCGCCTCGGCCTGCTCGTGGGCCCCGTCCAGCCGTTCCAGCAACACCGAAAAGAGGCGCGACCCGCCCGGAGCCTGGTCCGTTCCCCCTTGTGCCGGCTCGCTGTCCATCACGGCTTCGACGTCAAGGACGTTTTCCGCCTGCGCCCGGGCGGAACCCTCCAGCTGCCAGAGCTCATGCTCCTTGGCCTCCAGCCCGTCCTTCGCGGCCCGGGCATCGGCGGCCAGCTGTCGTTCGACATTTTTGTACAGCTCGGTGCCAAACAGTTTCTGCAGCAACTCCTGGCGGTCATCGGCCTTCGCTCGCAGGAAGGCGGCGAAGTCCCCCTGGGCCAGCAGTACGACCTTGGTGAACTGGTCCATGTTCATGCCCAGGAGCGCCGTGATTTCGCCCCCGGCCTCGTCGTTCCGGGCGGACTTCTCAAGCCATGCGCCGTTCTCCTTCTCGCGCAGCAGCGTCTTGGCCTGCTGCGTGGTAGATCCGGATCCGCGCCAGCGTGTCATGCGCCATGCCGGGGAGCCAGAACAGTGCCGCAGCGACCGCCAGCGCGGGCACCAGCGCCACCGGCGCCGAGCCCAGCTGTGCGCGGGCGACGCGAAACACGACGACCGCGGCCGCGACGGAGACCGCCAATGACACAACGGTGAGAATCACGCCGGCCGTAGCCTACCAACGCCACCCACCGGGCCTGCTCGTCAGCTACCGACGCGCCTGCCGTGCTCCGCGCGGCTCGCGCTGCGAACGGAACCGGCGGTCAGGGGCCGCCGAAGTCGGCAGTGATGTAGTAGGCCGCGTGGCCGGCGTAGATGCCCTTGGCCACGCCGATCCCGATCACCCGGAAGTGGCCGTTCAGCAGGTTGGCGCGGTGCGGGGCGCTGTTGATCCAGGC
>JBBRKU010000209.1:0-4873 GCA_038231735.1 Actinomycetales bacterium
CGCGTACCCATCGACAGGCCCATCCCTCATCGTCACCGCCGTGCCCGTGGCGGCCCGTGATTTACGCGAGCGTTTCTCAAATGAGGCACGCACCCCATCTCGCGAGCACTATTGATGAGTCGGATCTAGCTCTGGCGATCCTGGCGTAGTTGGCGGACAATTGCTATATGAGTGCCGAAGAGACGCAGTTGTCCGTCAGCCAGGCCCGCGACCACTTCTCGGATGCCGTGAATCGTGCCGCCTTCGGCGGCGAGATCACCTACGTAACCCGGGGCAGAGGGCAACGCCGCGCCGCAGCAATCGTGCCTGCGGAACTGGTCGAGCGTTATGAAGCGCTTGTTGACCTTGAGGATGGCCGCATTGCGCAGGAACGGCTTGATGACCTCGAATCGGGGCGTACGTCGGCGGTTCCAGCCGATGAGGTGGCTCGGGCGCTCGGACTGTGAGTGCCACCGGGTCATCTATGCGATTGAGGATTCTGAGTGGAGGGTGCTGGCATTGAGGGTTGCCCATCGAAGCACCGTTTACCGTCGCCTGTAAGCTCAGCGGATCAACCGAAGGATGGACGGTTTCGGCCGGTTTCGGGCCCCGCCGGTGGATATCGTTGAGCCATGAATTCGTTGAAGATCTTCGGGCTCGACGTCGACAGGCTGGCCGGCGGGCGGAACGGGCATTACGTCGTCGCAGATCCGATGCGCGAGCACCCGCGGACCCGGATGGCCTTTCGCTGGGTGCAGTGGATCCTGGCCGCCGAGGTCGTCGCCGGGCTGACCGCCGTCGGCATCGCCGTCGTGCTCCAGCTCGGCGGGACACCGGTGGGCTTTGCGGTCTGGTTCCGCGGCGTCGTGGTCCTGCTGATGACCCTGACGCTGTTCTTCTTCGCCTGGCGGGCCCAGCTGGGGTTCTACTGGGGCTACCAGCGGCTGCGGCTGTTCAGCCAGATCTTCCCGGTCATCACGCTGATCGTCGCCACCATCCCGGGCCTGGACCCGTACTGGATGGTGATCGAGCAGATCGTCTTCGCGGTGCTGATGATCGGCATCGCGGACTTCCTGACCAGCGACCACATGCGCGACGCCTACCCGAGCCCAAGGCGGAAGGCGGAGCTTGAGGCCCGCAGCGGCGGCGCGGCAGCGTAGGCCCTGCTCTTAAACCGGGTGGACCGCCTTGTGTCCCGGAAGCAGGTTGGCCAGTGGCTCGATGTACCGGGCCAGGACCGGGCCGAAAACCGCCATGATCAGGACATACGTGGTGGCCAGCGCGGCCAGCTCCTTGGGCACGCTGCCGGCCGAGACCGCCAGCCCGGCGATGACGATGGAGAACTCGCCGCGGGCCACCAGCGCTGCCCCCGCTCGGGCGCGGCCGAGCCGGCCGATGCCCTGCCGCCGCGCCGCCCACCAGCCGGTGAAGAGCTTCGTCAGCGTCGTGACCAGTCCCAGCAGCAGGGCGTAGCCCAACACCGGCGGAATGGAAGTGGGGTCCGTGTTCAGGCCGAAGACGACGAAGAAGGTGGCTGCGAACAGGTCCCGCAGCGGCTCCAGGACCCGGGTGGCGTTGTGGGCCGTGGCCCCGGAGATGGCGATGCCCAAAAGGAACGCGCCCACCGCGGCGGAGACCTGCATGGCGGAGGCCAGGCCGGCCACCAGCAGCGCGGCGCCGAGTAGTTTGAGCAGGAACGTTTCGCGGTCCGGGCTGTCGATGATGGTGGACACCAGGTGGCCGAATTTCAGCGCCAGCACCAGCACCGCGGTGACCACCAGCAGGGCAACGCCGACGGCGGTCAGTCCGCCTGCCAGTGAGACGCCGGAGAGGACAGCGGTGAGCACTGGCAGGTAGGCGGCCATGGCCAGGTCCTCGATGACCAGAATGGACAGGACCGTCGGCGTTTCACGGTTGCCCAGGCGCCCCAGGTCGCCCAGGACCTTGGCGATGATGCCGGAGGAGGAGATGTAGGTGATACCTGCCATCACCAGGGCGCCCACCGGCCCCCAGCCCAGCAGCAGTGCCACGCCCGCGCCGGGAAGCATGTTCAGCACCAGATCCAGCACGCCCGCCATCCAGGACTGCCTGAGTCCGGTGACCAGTTCCTTCGCGGTGTATTCCAGGCCCAGCATCAGCAGCAGAAGGATGACGCCGATCTCGCTGGCGATGTGGCCGAAGTCGTTGATCCCGCCCAGATCGATCAGGCCGCCGTGGCCGAAGGCGAGCCCGCCCAACAGGTAGAGCGGAACCGGGGACATGCCGATCAGTCCGGCGAGCCGGCCCAACACGCCCAGACCAAAGAAGACGACGCCGAGCTGGATGAGCGAAAGTGTGGTTGCGTTCACGGGTCGGCCGCCGGGCGCTCTAGTGGGACTGCAGGATGTCCGCGGCCGCTGCCAGTCCGGCTTCGGTGCCCACGATCACTGCCACGTCGCCGGGCTTCAGCAGCTGGTCCGGACGGGGGGAAGCGATCACGCTGCCCTCGCGCAGGATGGCCACCATGGAGGTGCCCGTCAGCGTGCGCATCTGGGTGTCACCCAGGGTGCGACCGGCGTACCGGGCGTTTTCCTCGATGTGGAACTGCTGGGTGGTCACTCCGGGGAGGTCTTTATGCTCGGCCGTGAGCTGGGCGATGAGCTGGGTGCCGCCGAGCAGTCCGCCCAGGGCAGCGGATTCCTCCGCGCTGAGGGGGATGGATGCGGCGCAGGCATCCGGATCGTCGATGCGGGAGACGATGAGTTCGGTCTGCCCGTCCCGGAGCGTGACCACTCCGACGCGCCGGCCATTGGCCAGCATCAGCTCCCGGCGGACGCCAATACCGGGCAGCGGCGTTTCTTCAATCTTCATGCGTCCACTTTAGTCCGGTACGGGGCCGGGTTCTCTGTCGCGGTCCTCTGTCGCGGTTCTCTGTCGCGGCGGGGCCGTCCCGTGGCACGCCGCCCGGGCAGGAGCGACGGCGTAGTCTTGGATCCTGCAATGGTGCACCTACATGTAAGGATCAGCGGTGGCGCTCAAGAAGAATACGCGGAAGATGGAATCCGGAATTGAAACGGATTTTCGCGACAAGATGAGCTACGGCTCCTACCTGGCGCTCGATGAGCTGCTGTCCGCCCAGCACCCGGTCAGCCAGCCCGAACACCACGACGAGATGCTCTTCATCATCCAGCATCAGACCTCCGAGCTGTGGCTGAAGCTGGTTCTTCATGAGCTCCGGGCGGTCCGCCGTGCGCTGATGGTGGATGACCTGCGGGTGGCGATGAAGGGGATCGCGCGGATCAAGCACATCCAGCGCTCGCTGACCGAGCAGTGGTCCGTGCTGGCAACGCTGACTCCGTCCGAGTACGCTCAGTTCCGCGGCGATCTGGGCGCTTCCTCCGGGTTCCAGTCGTACCAGTACCGCGCCGTCGAATTCATGCTGGGCAATAAGAACGCCGAAATGCTAAAGGTCTTTGCCTCCACCCCGGCTGCCCATGACCTGCTCAAGGAGACGCTGGAACAGACGAGCGTCTATGACGAGTTCCTCCGATTGCTGGCCAGGCGAGGTTTCGCTGTCCCGCCGGAGCTGCTGGAGCGTGACTTCACCAAGGCCCATGTCTTCAGCGAGGAACTGGTGCAGCTGTACCGTGTGGTCTATGAGAACCCGGGCGAGCACTGGGACCTCTACGAGGCGTGCGAGGAGCTGGTGGACCTGGAGGACAACTTCCAGCTCTGGCGCTTCCGGCACATGAAGACCGTTCTCCGGACCATCGGCATGAAAACGGGCACTGGGGGATCCTCCGGCGTCGGCTTCCTGCAGCGCGCCCTGGAGCTGACGTTCTTTCCCGAGCTGTTTGCGGTGCGCACCGAAATCGGCGCCCCGGCGAAGTAGTGCTCTGAGATCCGACCATCTTTCACGGCGACACTCCGGCGAAGCTGGTGAATCGCCGGAAAAAGCCGGGCGCTTGGCGGCAAACATGGTCAGTTCCCAGCGGGTCAACCCGCTGCAGCTGTGAATGTGGGTAGGACCGATGCGCTATTTTTAGAGGGTGCTGATCTCAGACCGCGATATTCGCGCCGAAATTGACGCCAAGCGCATTGTCTTGGATCCCTTCGACCCTTCCATGGTGCAGCCGTCCAGTATTGACGTGCGGCTCGACAGGTATTTCCGGCTGTTCGACAACCACAAATACGCCCACATTGACCCGGCCGAGGACCAGCCGGAGCTGACCCGGCTGGTCGAGGTGGCGGCGGAGGAGCCGTTTATCCTGCATCCGGGCGAGTTCGTGCTGGGTTCCACCTACGAAGCGGTGACATTGCCCGACGACGTCGCCGCGCGGCTGGAGGGGAAGTCCTCGCTGGGCCGGCTGGGTTTGCTCACACACTCCACCGCCGGGTTCATCGACCCCGGCTTTTCCGGCCACGTCACCCTGGAGCTCTCCAACGTGGCCACGCTGCCCATCAAGCTCTGGCCCGGAATGAAGATCGGCCAGATGTGCTTCTTCCGGCTTTCCTCACCCGCCGAGCATCCCTACGGGACGGGGGAATACGGCAGCCGGTACCAGGGCCAGCGCGGTCCGACGGCGTCCCGCTCCCACCAGAACTTCCACCGCACCCCCATCTGACCCGAGCGTGGAGTTCTGCCCCTTCCCCGCGGTGTTTTAGGGGCAGAACTCCACACCCGGCGGGAGGCGAGGGTATGGGGGTGTGGATAACCTCTCAGGCGAGCTGGCGCGGTGCCGATAATGATCCATGCCCAAGCAAACGAAGCTGCCCGAGTCACTGCAGGGTCGTTCCTTCACGATGCTTGACGCCACAGCGGAGGGCCTGGGGCGCCGACGGTCTCAGGGCAACGACCTGTTCACGCCGAGCCGGGGAATCCGTGTCCCCTGGGACCAGGCGCAGGCGTTCCCCG
>JBBRKU010000210.1:0-4856 GCA_038231735.1 Actinomycetales bacterium
CGTCCCGAGTATTACCACGGGGCGACCGTGTCCTCCTACGCCACCCCGCCGCAGCTGGCCGGGGCAAATCCTGCCGTGCAGACGCTTGGCGTTGACCTGCAGATTGTGCCGGACATCGCCGGCGCGGACCTGGTCCACTCGCACACCTGGTATGCCAACATGGCCGGGCACCTGGCCTCGCTGCTGCACGGCATCCCGCACGTGCTCAGCGCCCACAGCCTGGAGCCGCTGCGGCCCTGGAAGGCGGAGCAGCTGGGCGGCGGCTACGCGCTCTCGTCGTGGGTGGAAAAAACCGCCTATGAAGCCGCCGCCGCCATCATCGCCGTCTCGCACGGGATGCGCCAGGACATCCTGCGCAGCTACCCGGAGGTGGACCCGGCCAAGGTCAAGGTGGTGCACAACGGCATCGACGTGGCGACCTGGCAGCGGGACCGGAACGACGACGGCGTCCGCGCCTTGGGCATCGATCCGGAACGTCCCAGCGTGGTCTGGGTGGGCCGGGTCACCCGGCAGAAGGGCGTGCCGTATCTGCTCAAGGCGGCCGCGCTGCTGCCGCCGGAGGTCCAGCTGGTGCTCTGCGCCGGTGCCGCGGACACCCCGGAGCTCGGTGCCGAAGTGTCCGCGCTGATCGACTCGCTCAAGGCCGAGCGCGACGGCGTCGTCGTGATCGAGCGCATGCTGCCGCGCGCTGAGCTCCTCCAGGTGCTCAGCCACGCCACCGTTTTTGCCTGCCCGTCCATTTACGAGCCGCTGGGGATTGTGAACCTGGAAGCGATGGCCTGCGGGGCCGCCGTCGTCGCCAGCGCCACCGGAGGCATCCCCGAGGTGGTGGAGCACGGTGTCACCGGTCTGCTGGTGCCGCTGGAACAGGTCACCGACGGCACCGGCACGCCGCTGGATCCGGACAGGTTTGTCCGCGATTTCGCCGCGGCGCTGACCGCCGTCGTGAGCAACCCGGACCAGGCCCGCACGATGGGCGAAAAGGGCCGGGCCCGGGCGCAGGAGCACTTTTCCTGGGACTCCATTGCGCGCAGCACGCTGGATGTCTACCGCTCGGTGTTGTAGGAGCTACGGAATCCTGCGCTGGCCTCCGGAACGGTTCAGGATAAACAGGGCCGCGGCAACGATGATCAGGATCGGGGCGGCCCACAATAAGAAGGCAAGCGCTTTAGCAATTAGCCCGACAATGAAGAACACGACTGCCGCGATCACAACAATCCAAATTACAGCCTTCATGAGCGCAGCCTACCTTTAGTTGGGAATTCATACCGCCTGGAAGGGATATCCGACTGTACATCCGGGCGAAAAGGGCCCGCAATCGATTCCCTTTCGCAGTGGGACTGACTTCGCTGGCCTACCTTGCTCCGAATTTCCCCGCGGCCTTCTGCTTGAGCAGCAGCACCTTCTCATCGACGGGGGCGTTTCCGCTGGCGCGCAGCCGGCGGGCATACTCCATCGCCTCGTCCTGGCGTTCCCTCTCGGCCCCGCTGGCGACGGCGGCGCGGAGGTGGTCCTGCGTGTAGCCGAAGGCGTCCACCAGGTCCACGGCATGCGGACGAAGCTTGGCCAGCAGTCGGTTGATGTAATCGCCCATGGTGCGGGCGCGCTGCATGGACAGGCGGCCGTTCATCAGGTACCAGGACAGGTGCTTTTCGATCAGGCTCAGGCCAAACAGGTCGCGCAGCCAGGTGAGCACCTCCCTGGTGCCGGCATCCTGCACATTCTGCAGCCCCTCGGTGAAGGCCTCCCACTGCAGCAGCTCGGCATGGGCCTGGGCCGCTTCGATCAGCTCGTGCTGGTGCTGGTTGAAGACCGCCGCGGCCCGGGTCTGCGGCAGCTTGGCGGCGTCCTTGAGGGCACCGCCCACCTCCGCCACCATGGCCTGCACCCGTTCGCTCAGCAGCGCGCGCTGGCCGCCCTCGTCGCGCAGCGCAATGGCGGCCTTCTGGACGGAGCCGGTGTCCGCGACGAACTGCGCCACCTGGCGCAGCCCGGACTTGTTCAGGGTCAGGTCCGCGGCCTGGCTGAAGGCGTAGCGGGCCAGCACGCCGAAGTCGACGTTGCGGAACTCGTTGGCATATTCCGCCAGCAGCCGCTTGGCCACCAGCTGCAGCAGCACCGTGTTGTCGCCCTCAAAAGTTGCATAGACATCCAGGTCCGCGCGTAGCGAGGTGAGCCGGTTCTCGGTCAGGAAGCCGGCGCCGCCGCACGCCTCGCGGCATTCCTGCAGGGTGTCCAACGCGTGCCAAGTGGAGAGGGACTTCAGCGCTGCCGCCAGTGTCTCCAGGTCCTGGCGGTCCTGGTCCGTGTCGTGCGCGCCGGAGAAGACGTCGTCGAACTTCTCCAGCAGCTGCTCATGCGCAAAGGAGGCCGCGTACGTGGTGGCCAGCCGGGGGAGCAGGCGGCGCTGGTGGCGCTGGTAGTCCAGCAGCACTTCTTCCTCAACGTCGGAGGCCGCGTTGAACTGGCGGCGCTCGGCGGCGTACTGGACGGCGATCTTCAGCGCCACCTTGCTGGCCGCCACGGCCGCGCCGTCCAGCGAGACCCGGCCCTGGACCAGCGTTCCCAGCATGGTGAAGAAGCGGCGGCCCGGGCTGGCGATCGAGGAGGTGTAGCTGCCGTCCGCGGCCACATCGCCGTAGCGGTTGAGCAGATTGGTCCGGGGGATGCGGAGGTTGCTGAAGTGCAGCCGGCCGTTGTCGATGCCGTTCAGCCCGCCCTTGAGTCCGTCGTCCTCGCCGTCCACGCCGGGCAGGAACTCCTTGGTCTGCGGGTCGCGGAGCTCAACGTAGAAGGCGTGCACCCCGTGCCTGACGCCCTTGGTGATCAGCTGCGCGAAGACGACCGCGGCCAGCCCGTCGACGGCGGCGTTGCCGATGAAGTCCTTCCAGGCGGCGCGGAACGGGGTGTTGATGACAAATTCATCGGTCTGCGGATCGAACGTGGCTGTGGTGCCGATCGAGGCGACGTCTGAGCCGTGGCCGATCTCCGTCATCGCAAAGCAGCCCGGAATCTCCAGGCTCATGATGCCCGGCAGCCACTTGTCCTGATGCTCCTGGCTGCCCAGATGCAGCACCGCGGAGCCGAACAGTCCCCACTGCACACCGGCCTTGATCTGCAGGGAGGGATCCGCCGTGACCAGCTCCTCGAAGCCGGCGATGTTGCCGCCGTGGTCATTGGAGCCACCCAGGCTGGCCGGGAACGCCCGATGCACCGCGTTGTTGTCCACCAGGTGCTGCAACTGCCCGAAGACCCGCTGCCGGTGCTCGGTGTGGGATAGGCCCTCGACCTTGTGCATCGCCGGCTGGGCCGCCAGTTCGCGGGCCTGGTGGCGGATGTGCGCCCACTTGCCCAGCAGCAGCTCGCCCAGCGCGGCGACGTCCACGGAGGCGGCGGAATGGCTGGGTGCGGCAGGGGTCATTAGGTCAGTCATGATGTTCCTTTGGCTGTGTGGGAGGGGAAACAGGGTTGGGAAGGGACTCAGGATCGGTCGAACGGTCACTAACAGGGACCTTGGCACCGCCCAAGGTCGCACTTACCGACCGTTCGGCGGGATGGGCGGCGCCGGGAGGGGCGGGATGGCCGCCGCGGTGACGGCGGTGGCCATCTCGGCGGATATCCCCTGGAAAAGCCAGTTGGTGATCTGCTCGGCCATTTCGGCGTGGTCCGGTTTGGCCGCCGACGGCGCGGCGTTCAGCCAGAGCTCGCCGGCGGACCGCACCAGGCCAATCGCCGCCGTGGGCCAGTAGCCCAGCAGAGGGGCGCTGCTCTCGCCCAGGTGGGCGCGCATCGGCTCGGCGATCATCGCGATGATCTCGTCGAAGAAATGCCCCAGCGCACCACCGGTTGGGGGTGCGGCACCGGCGGCGCCCTGCGTGACGAAGACGTAGACGTTGGGCGACGTTTCGGCCATTTCCAGATACGCGGAGACCATGTTCAGCAGCCCCTGCCGGGCCGAGGTGGCGGTCTTGGCGGCATCGAGGATCTTGCGCTGCATCTGCCCGATCACCACTTCGCCGACGGCTTGCTGGAGCCCGGCCTTGTCCCCGAAGTAGCGGTAGAACACCGACTTGGAGGTCGCGGCGGCGGCCGCAATGTCCTCCATGGAGGCGTCCGCGCCCAAGCGATGTACGGCGCGGCGGGATTCCTTGATGAGGGAACGACGGCGTTCCTCCCGGTGCGTTTCCCAGCGGGCGGACCGGCCGTCGACGGCGGCGGGATGCGGATGGGACGTGTTCACGGTACCCAGCGTATCAGGTACGCTTGGTATCAGTAATTATGGACCATGCAAGGGAGACCGCACCATGACCGAGAACGTGCACGCCCACTCCGCCCCGGAAACCGCAGCCGCCGCGCCCGCAGCGCTGCCGCGGAAGGCCGTCGTCGTCGGCGGGAACCGGATCCCGTTCGCCCGCTCCGGCGGCGCCTATACCAAGTCCTCCAACCAGGACATGCTGACGGCCGCGCTGGACGGGCTGGTGGCCCGCTTCGGGCTGCAGGACGAGCGCATCGGCGAGGTCGCGGCCGGTGCCGTGCTGAAGCATTCCCGCGACTTCAACCTCACCCGCGAGGCGGTGCTGGGCTCCGCGCTCTCACCCGAAACGCCGGCGTATGACCTGCAGCAAGCCTGCGCCACCGGGCTGGAAACCGTGCTGGGACTGGCCAACAAGATCAAACTCGGGCAGATCGACTCCGGTATTGCCGGCGGGGTGGATTCCGCCTCGGACGCGCCGATCGCCGTCAGCGAGGGGCTGCGGGAAATCCTGCTGGACCTCAGCCGGGCAAAGACGCTGGGGCAGAAGCTGACCATCCTCTCGCGGATCCGCCCCAAGGACCTCTCCCCGGATGCGCCCTCC
>JBBRKU010000211.1:0-4851 GCA_038231735.1 Actinomycetales bacterium
CCTGCTTCTGGGCTCCCTGCTGTACCGTTCCCGTCTGGTGCCCCGGGTTCTTCCGCTGCTGGGACTCATCGGTGCCCCGCTGCTCCTCGCTTCGACCATCGCAACTTTCTTCGGCATCAACAACGTAATCTCCGTATGGTCGCTGATCGCCACCGCCCCGATCGCGCTGTGGGAGTTCTCGCTCGGCGTCTGGCTGGTCGTCAAGGGCTTCAAGCCGTCCCCCATCACAGCTGGAATGGCCGGTCCCGGCACCCCGACCGCCCAGAGCAACGTCGCCGTCTAACCGCCAAACGCACGGCCGGGCCCACTCAAGGGTCCGGCCGCTGGCGCGCTCGCCGACGTCCAGTCTCCGTCGACCCCGCCCACCCAGCCACTGGTCGGGGTCCTGCAAATCCGCGCATCGTCTGCAACAATCGCTGGGTGGAGCTACAACCGACCTACCCCATCAACACCAGCCGTCTGCGGCTGCGGCCACTCACCGCAAGGGACACTGCAGCCCTGCTTGCCTATCGCGGGGTCCCGAGGTGTGCCGGTATTTGCCCTTCGAACCGATGGACGAACAGACCCTGGCCAAACGGTTGACCACCGACCTGGGGCGCCGGGAGATCACCGCGGAAGGCCAGTCGCTGACGCTCGGTGCAGAGCTGGCCACCACCGGGGCCCTTACCGGCGACGTCGTGCTGTTTTTCCACTCGGGCCGGCACGCCGGCGGCGAGATCGGCTATGTCTTTCACCCCGAGGTGGCAGGGCGCGGCTACGCCACGGAGGCATGCGCGGCGGTGCTGGATCTGGCCTTCGACGATCTCGGAGTGCACCGGGTCACCGCCCGCATGGACGGCATCAACAGCGTCTCAGCACGTCTGGCCACGCGCTTGGGCATGCGCCAAGAGGCCCACCACCGCAGCAGTGAGATGTTCAAAGGCAACTGGGCCGACCTTGACATCTAAGCGATCCTGGACCAGGAGTGGCGCGCAGGCCGCTACCACCGGCACAGCCCCACGCCAGCGGCGCCTCGGAGGCGAGGCTGACGGTTACCGACCGCTATTCGGGCTCAATCGACAACCCTTCCCGTTCGTCGTCCCACGCTGCAGCGCTGATCCGCCACCCATCGACGTCCGCACAAACTGCAGTGTCTTCATCGACCGCCCAGGTGAGCCACCGCTCCCTGACTGGGTATGGCATCCTGAATTGGCCCCACTTGGAGGGCTTTCAGCCGCTTGATATGGCCCCACCCTCGACCCGCCCGTAGCGTTCTCTTTGTCGACCATGACTTAGAGGACAGGAACGGGTTTGAAAGAGATATCGAGAGTGGAACAATTCGAGCGTATCCGTCGCGATGCGAGAGATATAGATATGTCTGTCAGGGAGCTGTCCCGGGTTCACGGGGTGCATCGGCGCACGGTTCGTGCTGCCCTGGCCGATTCAACCCCGCCGGTCCGCAAGGTCCCGGACCGGGTAGCCCCGCCCATCGGGCCGTGGCTGACGATCATCAGGGTTTGGCTGGTCGCTGACCTGGATGCCCCGCGCAAGCAACGCCATACCGGATCAAGATCGGGACAGATCAGCATAGGGTCGGCGGATGACGCATCTCCCCGGCATCACCAACCACCTGGCGGCAGGCAGCAAATCGGCACCGGCGGCTGGCGGCCGCTGTTGCTGGGCCGCTGACCGGCAGGGGTTGGCCCGCCCGGGTTGGCCCGACGCAGCGAATCAGCCGTCCCGAGTTTTCACCGGCATCCGCGGGAGGCCTACGCTGGCACCATGGATTCTCACGAAGTGCAGCTGGCCAGCTACCCGGACGGCGCCGTCGAGGCCCGGAATTTCAGGATCGCAACGGCGGATGTCCCGGAGCTTGGCCCCGGCCAGGTGCTGGTGCGCCTGCGTCGGCTGGGCCTGAACGCCGGGCTGGCCAACCGGATCGGCGGCCCGGACACGGCCTACGGCCCAGGCATTCGTCCGGGCGACGTGCCGGCGAGCGACGGCGTCGTGGAGGTTCTTGACTCCCGTAGCGATCTGTTCCGGCAGGGCGACCTCGCCGTCCGAAAATCGCCGTGGCGCAGTATTGAAGTAGCCGCTGCCGAAGAGCTGCGCAGCATCCCCGCACTGGGAGCGGGCGTCCCGCTGGAGGCCCACCTGACGGTGCTTGGACATGTCGGCTTCACCGCGTACACGGGCATGATGCGGTTTGGCGGCGTGCGGGTGGAGGACACCGTCTACGTTTCCGGGGCGGCCGGCGGTGTGGGCAGCTGCGCCGTGCAGTTCGCCAAGGCTGTCGGCGCCACCGTGGTTGGCAGCGCCGGTTCGGCGGAGAAGGTGCGGTTGCTGGGCGAATTGGGCGCTGACGCGGCCTTCAACCACCACGACGGCGCGGCCCTGGACCTGCTGCGCGGGGCGGCCCCGGATGGGATTGACCTGTTCTATGACAACGTTGGCGGAGAACAACTGGAGGCCGCCCTGGAGGTGCTCCGCTTTGGCGGGCGCGTCGTGATCTGCGGTGCCGCGTCCCAGTACGGGAAGGGCGGCGAGCGCCGCGGCCCGGCGAACTACACGCGAATGATCTACCAGGAGCTGACCATGCGCGGCTTCGATGTGACATCGAATGAGGACCTGCGCCAGGACTTCGAGTCCGACGCCACCCGGTGGTTGCGTGCCGGGAAAATCCGCAGCGTCCACACCGTAATTGATGGCTTTGGCCGCATCCCGGAGGCTTTCGCGTCGCTTCTTTCCGGCGGCAACAGCGGCCGCATGATTGTCGACTGCGACGGCTGACCGCGGGGGCGTCGGGCCGCCGGGCCACCGATACTTAATGTGTGGTTGCTCCGCCGGTGGCATCGGGTTCCGGCTTGACGCTGGGGTGAAGTGCGACGACGAGGCGGTGGTTGCGCCCGCCCGCCTGCGTTTGCGCTATGGTACTTTTCCACGAGCGCGGCCATGCCTGCGGCCAGCTCGCGGACAGCCGGTTGGGTTCCAGCGCGGGGTCAGGGGCGGAGTCGGGAAGCATCACCGGCGTCGGAGTACGGTACAGCAGTGGCCCTCGGTGATTGGAGCCTCCTGCCGGATTCGAACCGGCGACCCCCTGTTTACAAGACAGGTGCTCTGGCCAACTGAGCTAAGGAGGCGTGGCCCCGGGGGGCCCAGCGGCCCCGAAGGGCCCGCATGCCGGCCGCAAAGCCAGCTAGACAAGATTAGCCCAAGGACGCCCGCAACCCGAAATACAGCAGCGGGCGCCCCGAAAAGGAAGCGGACCTACTTCTTGGCGTCGATAACAGCCTGGGTGAACTGCGCGAAGTCGGTCTTGCCGTCCCACTTCGTCCCATCGACGTACACCGAGGGTGTTCCGTTGACGCCGTAGGCCAGCGCCTCGGCGGTGATGACCTTGACGTAGGGCCGGTAGGTCCCGGCGTCAACACAGGCGCTGATGTCCTTGGCGCCGACGTCGGTTGCCATCTTCTTCAACTGGTCGTTGGGCAGACCGGCGCTGTTTTCCGCGGGCTGGTCGGCGTAGAGCTTCTGGAAGTAGTCGTTGTACTTCTCGGGCGACTCGTTCGCCACGCAGGCGGCGGCGTTGGCGGCGCGGGAGGAGTAGTTCGTCGTCGAGGATTGGTCCAGGAAGCCCATCGGACGGTACTCCACGGTGGCCTTGCCGTCGTCGCGCCATTTCTGGAGGTTCGTGCCGTACTGCTTTTCGAAGTTGCTGCAGATGGGGCAGATGAAGTCCACGTAGGCCACGATCTGGACGGGCTGGCCGGCGGGGCTGGCCGCGATTCCCGGCGGCACGACGGCGGCCCCCGACGCGGTGGGTGTTGCCGTACCGGTCGGAACGCTGGAGAGGGTGACGGTGCCGCCCGCGGACGCCGGCGGCACGACGGCGTTGTTCTTGCCCAGCACCACGCCGCCGCTGGCGTTGGAGTGGGCCGGAACGGGCCCGCTCGAGGCGATCGGGGCGTTGGTGGTCTGCGCCTGGATGATGAACAGGGCCACGATGACCACAATGGCGAGGGCGGCAACCAGCACTCCGCCGCGGATCAGCCAGCCCCTGCGCTTCTCCTTTTTGGCCTGCGCTTCGCGGATCAGGCGGGCTTGCTCCCGCGCGTTGGCGGTTCTCTCGGCCTTGGTCAGCCGGGACTCATTCTGGGGGCTCATAATTCCTCGTGTCAGTGGGCGCGTGGCTGCCACGCGGCGGCAACTCCCCATTTTAGGGGAGAATCCTGTGCTCTTCGGTTCCTGACTGCCCAACGAGCTGACCTGCGGGAAGATTCCGCGCAATATAAGCTGGCAGGTAAAGGAACACTCGACCGCGGGAGCGATGTTGCCAGAGTCAAAAGAACACCAGACGCCGCCGGAACAGGGGCAGCCAAAGCAGCGACCGAAGCCTGTGCCGGAGGGGCATCGGGGAGACCACGACTTCATCGTCGTCTCCAACCGGCTCCCGGTGGACCGGGTGCCGGACGGGGAGTCAGAGTCAGAGGGCGACGACGGCTGGCGGCGTTCGCCGGGAGGCTTGGTTACGGCGCTGGCGCCGGTGATGAACAAGGCCGACGGCGCCTGGGTGGGCTGGCATGGTGCCCCGGATGAGAAGGTTGAGCCGTTCAGCCATGACAACATGCATCTGATTCCCGTGTCGCTGACCAACGGCGAGGTGGAGCTCTATTACGAGGGTTTCTCCAATGCCACGCTCTGGCCGCTGTACCACGATGTGATCGCACCGCCGGAGTTCCACCGCGCCTGGTGGGACGCCTACCGCAGCATCAACCAGAGGTTCGCCGACGCCGTCGCCCAGTCCGCAGCCGAGGGTGCCACCGTGTGGGTGCAGGATTACCAGCTGCAGCTGGTTCCTCGGTATCTGCGGCA
>JBBRKU010000212.1:0-4842 GCA_038231735.1 Actinomycetales bacterium
CCAGCAGCAGTGCGCCGAAGGCAGCCAGCGCCCAAAACATGACAAAGACGTCCAGCACGGAGGTCCGGGACATGACAATGGCGTGGCCGTCAACGGCGAAGAGCAGTCCGGCGACCGCACCGAGGATGGTGGAACGGAACATCTTCTGTGCGATGAGCGCCAGCAGGAAGACGGACAGCGTGCCGATGGCGGCGGCGGAGAAGCGCCATCCGAAGCTGCTGGAGGGGCCGAAGAGCCACATGCCGAAGGCAATCATCCACTTGCCGACGGGCGGATGCACCACATACTCGGGGGTGTTCTGCAGGAAGCTGAAATCGCCGGCAACGAAGTGGTCGTTGGCCTTGTCCGCCCAGTTGCGCTCGTAGCCGCTCTGCAGCAGGGAGTAGGCATCCTTGACGTAGTAGGTCTCGTCGAAGACCAGCGCATGCGGGTCGCCCAGGCGGACAAACCGGAGGATACCGCCGACGACGGCCGCCAGTGCGGGTGCCAGCCAGAACCACAAACGCAGCTGGACGGGTGTATCAAGCCAGCGCCACCGGGTGCCCAGCAACCTCGCGGTGAGGGCGCCAAGAGTAAAGGCCGTCCGGGGATCCCGCACCCATGCGGGTCCTTCTGCCCCTTCCGCGGGCAGAAGCGGGGCCGCAGCCGCGGGGTCGGTGGCGTTCAGAGTCACCCTGCCAATGCTACCGGCCGCGCCGCGGGCCCTCGGGATGCCCCGGCTGCGGCCGGAAAGAACAGTAGGCTGGAATGATGGACGCAGAACTCGGCAGCGACGACCCGCAGGACATCGGCCCGGAGACGGCCCAGCCGGGAGCCGCCCAGCCGGGAATCACCGGGCAGGACGAATCCGGGCCGGATCAGGCGCTCCGTGGCGGGTACATCGTGCTGGCCGCGACGCCGATCGGAAACACCGGCGACGCCTCGGCCAGGCTGGTGGAGTGGCTGTCCGCCGCGGACCTGATCGCCGCCGAGGACACCCGCAGATTGCACCGGCTGGTCCAATCGCTGGGAGTTACGGTGACCGGGCGCATTTTCCGCTACCACGAACACAACGAGGCGACCCGGACCGCGGACCTGCTGGCCCAGGTGCAGCAGGGCAAGACGCTGCTGATGGTGACCGACGCCGGTATGCCAGCCGTGTCCGATCCGGGCTTCCGGCTGGTTGAGGCCGCCGTGGCGGCCGGGGTCCGGGTGACTGCGGTTCCCGGCCCGTCCGCGGTGCTGACCGCCCTGGCCCTGTCCGGGCTGCCCACTGACAGATTCTGTTTTGAGGGGTTCCTGCCGCGGAAAACGGGCGAGCGGGCCAGTCGGCTCTCCGAACTGGCAACCGAGCCCAGGACCATGGTCTTCTTCGAGGCCCCGCACCGGCTGGAAGTGATGCTCCGGGCGCTGGATGAGGCCTTCGGGCCGGACCGCCGTGCCGCGGTGGCCCGCGAACTGACCAAGACCTACGAGGAGGTGCTGCGCGGGCCCTTGCGCCAGCTGCTTCAATGGGCGGAGGCCACCGAGGTCCGTGGTGAGATCGCCGTCGTCGTTGCTGGCGCTCCGGAAGCTGCCGCTGCCAAGCCGGAGGATCTGGTGGCGGCGGTCAGCACCCTGGTTGCCCAGGGTATCCGGCTGAAGGATGCCGTCGCGGCGGTGGCCGAGGAGGGCCGGGTCAGCAAGCGCGAGCTCTACAGCGCCGTGCTGGCAGCGCGGTAGGACCTGCAATCGCGGACCGGCGGGAACGGGCCAGCGGACCGTCCGGCCTCTGCTGTGCAGGTGCGCTGTGCAGGTGCACAATGAGCGGCGTCTTCCATGGTGCTCTGATGTGTAGACACTGCTCCGGCGGGAGAACTACCGTGAGAGTCAGAGTCACGCCCAGCGCATGACGTCTCATTCAACGATGTCTGACCCAAGGCGTCTGATTCACCGACGTCTGATTCGAAACTGACCATCCGAACTGAAACCCCGCGATAGCGCCCCGACGAAGGAGTCTCCATGGCCGCCAGTACCCAGACCATAACCCCACAGCGTGAAAGTGAATTGCTGGCGAGTGTTCCTACCGGTTTGCTGATCAACGGCAAGTGGAAACCGGCCGCCTCCGGGAAGACTTTCGACGTCGAGGATCCCTCCACCGGCAAGGCCCTGCTCACGATCGCCGATGCCGGCGCCGAGGACGCGGCGGCCGCACTCGATGCGGCCGCGGCGGCCCAGGACGCATGGGCGGCGACGGCACCTCGGGTCCGCGGGGAGATCCTGCGCCGGGCCTTTGAGCTGGTCACCGAGCGGGCCGAGGACTTTGCCCTGCTGATGACGCTGGAAATGGGCAAACCGCTGGCCGAGGCCCGCGGCGAGGTCACCTACGGCGCCGAGTTCCTGCGCTGGTTCTCCGAGGAAGCCGTCCGCGCCTTTGGCCGCTACTCGGTGGCCCCGGATGGCAAGTCCCGGCTGCTGGTGACCAAGAAGCCGGTGGGCCCGTGCCTGCTGATCACGCCCTGGAACTTCCCGTTGGCGATGGCGACCCGCAAGATCGCCCCCGCCGTGGCCGCAGGCTGCACCATGGTGCTCAAACCGGCAAATCTGACGCCTCTGACCTCGCATCTCTTCGCCCAGGTCATGCAGGAGGCAGGCCTTCCGGACGGCGTGCTGAACGTCATCTCCACCACCACGGCCGGCGCCACCACGGGCGCCCTGATCAGGGATTCACGGCTCCGGAAGCTCTCCTTCACCGGTTCCACCGAAGTTGGCCGCCGGCTGCTCTCCGACGCCTCGGAGATGGTGCTGCGGACCTCGATGGAACTCGGAGGCAACGCCCCGTTCGTGGTCTTCGAGGACGCCGATCTGGAAGCCGCCGTCAACGGTGCCATGATCGCCAAACTGCGCAACATGGGGGAGGCCTGCACCGCAGCCAACCGGTTCATCGTTCACGAGTCCATCGCGGACGAATTCGCCGGCAAGTTCGCCGCCCGGATGGCCGAGATGACCCCGGGACGCGGTACCGAGGACAGCAGCAAGATCGGTCCGCTGATCGATGCCAAGAGCCGTAACAAGGTCGACGACCTGGTCCAGGACGCTGTCAGCTCGGGTGCGGTAGCCGTCGTCGGCGGCGCTGCCGTGGACGGGCCGGGCTACTTCTACCAGCCCACCGTGCTCAAGGACGTGGCTGCCGACTCCCGCATCCTGCATGAGGAAATCTTTGGCCCGGTGGCACCCATCGTGACGTTCAGGACGGAGGAGGAAGCCATCCGGCTGGCCAACAACACCGAGTTCGGTCTGGTAGCCTACGTCTTCACCCGCGATCTGAACCGCGGACTGCGCATGGGGGAGCGTCTGGAGACGGGCATGCTCGGCCTGAACGCCGGCGTCGTTTCCAACGCCGCGGCACCCTTCGGCGGCGTCAAGCAGTCCGGCTTGGGCCGCGAAGGCGGGCTCGAGGGCATCGAGGAGTACCTGTACACGCAGTACATCGGCATCGCGGACCCGTACGCCTCCTGATCCGACTGCGGACGGCACCTTGGGTATTCGCCCGGCGTGCCGTCCGCACCGGAGCGGCTGTCCGCTTAGTCCTGGTTTTTGTGCCGGAGCCTGTACCAGAGCCTGCGCAGCGGCGGTGCCGGATTCAGCCGGGCCACCGAGCGGGCTGGCCGGTCCAGCCTCGCGTCCCACCAGCCCTTCCAGCGCCGCAGGGTCGACGGCGGCAGCAGCTTGGCGCGCAGCCGGCGGACCGCGGTCGCCTGCCCCGCTAGGCTGGCGTTGACGGCGGCCAGCTCGGCGCCGGCATCCTGACCCTGCGGAATGCCCTCCGCCGCCCCCGCGGCAATAGCCGCTGTCATCGTTGACCAGGCCGCAGTCCCGGCGGGCGGTCCATAGGTGCTGCGCTCATAACGGGTCAGCAGCCGTTCCACCGACTGATGGGTTCCAACCGCACCGCTACCAGCCGCACCGCCACCTCCCGCACCGCCACCTCCCGCACCGCCACCAACCGCACCGTCACCAACCGCGCCGCCATCAACCAACGGGCTGTGCAGTAACCGGTCGGCAAACGCCCGGGGCGTGTCACTGCGCACCGGATCCAGTCCGTAGTCGCAGGCCAGGTCCTGGAGCTCAGCCCAAGCCACCGCGGCAGGCGGTTGGCCCCCGCCGCGTCGTCGACTCGTGCCCGGCGGGCGGTTGGCCCCAGCCGCACCGGGCTGATAAGCGGAGGACTGCGCCCGTAAAACAGTCAACCGGCGCCGGCGCAGCCCGGACCGGCTCAGGTACGGCGAGGCCAGGACCAGCAGCGCCAGTGCCCCCGCCGCGACCAGCCAGAAAGTCCGTGCCACGGCGCCGTTCTGGCCGGATGCCGAGGCGCCCGGCCCGGAGAGCGGTCCGCCCGCGGGGGGCGGTGACGCCGAACCGCTCGTCGTGCCCGTAGGGAGCAACGAGTCGTCCGGGTTGCCGGCGTTCAGGCTGGGTACACTCGCCGTCAGCGCATAGGCCGGAACCTGGCCGCGCGTCGGTGTCGGTTCAAAGGGCACCCAGCCCAGCCCCTCGAAATACAGCTCCGGCCAGGCGTGAGCGTTGTGTCCGTCCACGCTGTATTCCGTCAGCTGCTGGCCGCCGACATTGACCTCGTTGCCGGTCAGCCTTCCGGGTGCGTAGCCGACGGCAATGCGGCTCGGAATCCCGGCCTCGCGGGCCATGACGGCCATGGCCGCGGCGAAGTGGACGCAATAGCCGCTCTTGACCTGGAGGAATTTGGCCACGACGTCCATTCCGCTGCCGTCATACCCCTCCTTCAGCGGTGTCTGCTCCGAGTAGGTGAACTCCGGCCCGCGCAGGAAATCCTGGAGGGCTATGGCCTTATCGTACGGAGTGGGG
>JBBRKU010000213.1:0-4831 GCA_038231735.1 Actinomycetales bacterium
GGTGGATTGCCCCATCTGGTGCGCCGCCGAGGTGCTGGAGGAGGCCGGCGTGCGCATCACCGATCACGATGAGGAAGAGCCGGATGCGATCACCTCGCCGGAGGCGGAGGAACGTGAGTTACGCCGCTTCCGCGAGTTCCTGAACGACGTGGAACCCGAGGATTTCGAGAAATAATGGCGTTGTAACGGGTTCCCCGGCACAGCCCTAAGGTTAAGGCGGAGCCTGAAACTTTCGACACGCTCGAGATTTTTGGCTGGCGTCTTTGACCAATGACCGGGGCCACTCTAACGTCGATGTATAGGTTCCCATTGCATGTAGGGGCTGCTGCGGTCACACTGGGAAGACAAGTTACACGCTTGAGCTTTAGGTATGCAACGCAGAAGCCGCCATGCGACTTCCCCCAAGGGAACTACGACAAGGAGGGTTCACGTGAGTCCGAAAGGCGACGCTGGCGAGCTCAAGCACGCCGCTGTCCCGGGCGCAGTCATACCGGCTGGTGCTCAGGGATTGCTTTTCACCGAGGATTTGCCCGTTCTGGATGAGGACGCCGGCTACCGCGGCCCTACCGCCTGCAAGGCTGCAGGCATCACCTACCGCCAGCTCGACTACTGGGCCCGCACCGGCCTGGTGGAACCTGCCGTCCGGGGGGCAGCGGGTTCCGGTTCGCAGCGCCTGTACGGCTTCCGGGACATCCTGGTGCTCAAAGTTGTCAAGCGCCTGCTGGACACCGGAGTGTCCCTGCAGCAGATCCGCACCGCCGTAGAGCACCTGCGGGAGCGCGGCGTGGAGGACCTTGCCCAGATCACGCTGATGAGCGACGGTGCGTCCGTTTACGAGTGCACCTCGGCCGACGAGGTCATTGACCTGGTCCAGGGCGGACAGGGAGTCTTTGGCATTGCCGTGGGTCGTGTCTGGCGCGAGGTGGAAGGCAGCCTTGCCGCACTGCCCAGTGAACACGCGCAGGAGCAGTCCTTCCCGGGCGACGAGCTGAGCAAGCGCCGCGCTGCCAGGAAGATCTCCTAGCCGCCATTCCGACACCCCTTTCGCCATCCGAACCTTCTACGTCTTTGGGGACGCGGCGGGTTTGTCGGCGGCGCCAGCCGTTTGATGACAGGCGGAAGGCAGGATTCAGCGATGGACGCGGTTGCGGACGGCGCCGCGCTTGACCAGCCCGTCCAGCAGCTCATCGAAGAGCATCGAAGCGTTCTTGGCGGACTCGCCCGGCCATTGGTGGATCGGGTGCGCGGCGCCCTGGATCTGCTGCCAGTTGGCCTGCTCCGGGATGGTGGGGGAGAGCAGCAGCGGACCAAACATGGTCTTCATCTCGGCCAGCCGGTAAATGTGCTCGTTGGAACCGCTGCGCACGCGGTTGGCTACGATGCCGGCCGCGGAGAGAGTGGGAGCGAACTCCGTTTTGAACAGCTCTATGGCCCGCAGCGTGCGCTGGGTTCCCGCGACGGAGAACAGACCCGGCTCGGCCACCAGCAGCACCCGGTTGCTGGCGGTCCACGCCATCCGGGTAAGCCCGTTGAGCGAGGGCGGGCAGTCGATCAGCACCAGGCTGTAGGGCGAGACGGTGTCCTTGCCGCCGTTCAGCACGGTGCCAAGCCGGCGAAGGTCCCGGCGGCCCAGATCCGGCCGGTCGTAAATGCCGGCGAAGGCTGAACCGATGGCTACGTCCAGCACGGGCTCGGTGTCGCGGCCGGCCGCGGCGTTCCTGACCCAGCCGCTGGGCACCACATTGCCCGGCAGGTCTGCCTTGCGCGCGCTCTTAAGCATCCGGCCGATGTCCAGGTGGCCGTTGGCCTGCACGCCGAGCCCGGTGGTCGCATCGGCATGCGGATCCAGATCGATAACCAGGGTCGGAATACCTGCGGCCAGTGCTGCAGATGCGAGTCCCAGTGTGACGGACGTCTTGCCGACGCCCCCTTTGAGGCTGCTGATGCTCACTACTTGCACGGGTTGAACCAATACCTATCGTCGCGTACTCGTGTCTGCGGTGCTGCCTTGGCGCAGGCCTGCGGCCTCGTGTCCCGGTGGGGTTGCCGCCACTTACAATAGCTGTGGAACAAATCCGAACTGGAGCTCTCATTGAAAAAGAACACAAACAGCACGAACCCCACCAGCAACGCAGCTGGCGGTCCTCAGCCAAACAGCACCGTGACGGCCACATTCAGTGACCGGCACATCGGGGTTACAACTGAACCCCACCTTCATCATATGTTGAGCACCCTCGGATTTGGTTCTTTGGACGAGCTCTGCGAGGCGGCGTTACCCGAAAGCATCCAGATTTCCGAGCCGCTGGACCTTCCGGCCGCGGCTTCGGAGGAAGCGATGCTGGAGGAATTGCGGGTCCTGGCCCGCAAGAACACGGTCCGCAAGTCCCTGATCGGCCAGGGCTACTACGGAACGTTCACCCCCGGCGTGATCCAGCGCAACGTGCTGGAGAGCCCGGCCTGGTACACCGCTTACACGCCGTACCAGCCGGAAATCTCGCAGGGCCGACTGGAGGCACTGCTGAACTTCCAGACCGCCGTCTCCGACCTGACCGGCATGGTGACAGCCAACGCCTCGATGCTGGATGAGGGCACGGCGGCCGCAGAGGCGATGACCCTGATGCGCCGCGCCAACCGCGCCGCCAAGCCGGAATCCGTCTTTGTGGTGGACGCGGACGTTTTCCCGCAGACGCTGGCCGTGATCACCACCCGCGCGGAGGCGATGGGCATTCCCGTCGTCGTCCACAACTTCGACGACGGCCTGCCGGAGCAGGATTACTACGGACTCCTGCTGCAGTACCCGGGGGATTCGGGCAAGATCCGCGACATCGCCCCGATCATCGCCGCCGCCCGCGAGCGCAAGGCCCTGGTGGGCGTGGCCGCAGATCTGCTGGCGCTGACTTTGCTCGAGGCCCCCGGGACCCTGGGCGCTGACCTCGCCGTCGGAACATCCCAGCGTTTCGGTGTCCCGATGGGCTACGGCGGCCCGCATGCCGGCTACATGGCGGTGCGCGATGGCCTGGAGCGGTCGCTGCCCGGCCGTCTGGTCGGCGTGTCGAAGGATGCCGAGGGCAACCAGGCGTACCGGCTGGCGCTGCAGACCCGTGAGCAGCACATCCGCCGCGAGAAGGCCACCTCCAATATCTGCACCGCACAGGTGCTGCTGGCCGTGATGGCGGGGATGTACGCCGTCTATCACGGTCCCGCCGGGCTGAGGGCGATCGCCTCCCGCGTGGCGTCGCTGGCCGCCGACGTTGGGGTGGCTGCCACCGCGGCCGGCCACACGGTGGTGCACCAGAACTTCTTTGACACCGTCCGGATCCGGATTTCCAGTATGAGCGGCCACGCCGCCCAGGAAATCGTCGCTGCCGCCCACGAGGCGGGCTACCTGCTGCGCCTGGTGGACCGCGACCACATCCAGATCGCTGTCGATGAGACGACGACGGCGGCCGACGTCGCCGCCGTCGCCCGCCTGCTCGGGGCCCCGAGCGGAACGGAAAGCGCCGCCGACGGGACCGCGCAGACCGGGCTTTCACCGGCGCGCAGCACCGGATACCTGGGCAACCCGGTGTTCCACACACACAACTCGGAAACGCAGATGCTGCGCTACCTGCGCCGGCTCTCGGATGCCGACTATGCGCTGGACCGCGGCATGATCCCGCTGGGCTCGTGCACCATGAAGCTGAACGCGACGGCGGAAATGGCCGCCGTCACCTGGCCCGAGTTCTCCAGCCTGCATCCCTACGCGCCGGCGCAGGACACGGTGGGCATTGTGCAGATGGCCACGCAGCTGGAGGGCTGGCTGGCGGAAATCACCGGCTACGACGCGGTGTCCGTCCAGCCGAACGCCGGGTCCCAGGGCGAGCTGGCCGGCCTGCTGGCCATCCGCGCCTACCACCGCGAGAACGGCCAGCCCGAGCGCAACATCGTGCTGATCCCGACCAGCGCCCACGGCACCAACGCCGCCTCCGCCGTGATGGCCGGGCTGAAGGTTGTCCCGGTGGCCACGGACGGCTTCGGCAACGTAGACATTGACGACCTCAAGCGCCAGGTCACCGTGCACGCGGATGATCTGGCCGCCATCATGATCACCTACCCGTCCACGCACGGGGTCTTCGAAACCGAAATCACCAGCATCTGCGCCATGATCCATGACGCCGGCGGCCAGGTCTACGTGGACGGTGCCAACCTGAACGCCCTGGTGGGGCTGGCCAAGCCGGGCAAGTTCGGTGCGGACGTTAGCCACCTGAACCTGCAAAAGACCTTCTGCATTCCGCACGGCGGCGGCGGTCCCGGCGTCGGACCGGTGGGGGTGCGCGCCCACCTGGCTCCGCATCTGCCGGCACGCGAGCTGGGCCAGGACTCCTCGGTGGGCCTGGTCTCCGCCGCACCCTACGGCTCCGCCTCGATCCTGCCGATCTCCTGGGCCTACATCCGCATGATGGGACCGGACGGCCTGCGCCGCGCCACACAGACCGCCATCCTCTCCGCGAACTACATTGCCCGCCGCCTCAGCGAGCACTACCCGGTGCTCTACAGCGGCGCGCATGATCTGGTGGCGCACGAGTGCATCCTGGACCTGCGCGGCATCAGCGCAGATTCCGGGATCTCCGTCGATGACGTTGCCAAGCGCCTGATCGACTACGGCTTCCATGCGCCCACCATGTCCTTCCCGGTGGCCGGCACCCTGATGGTGGAACCGACGGAATCCGAGGACCTGGCCGAGGTGGACCGCTTCATCGACGCGATGATCGCCATCCGCGGCGAGATTGCGGCGCTGGAGACCGGCAAGGCCAGCCGCGAGGACAACGTGCTCAAGCACGCGCCGCACACC
>JBBRKU010000214.1:0-4823 GCA_038231735.1 Actinomycetales bacterium
AGCCCCGGGATCTGCCAGCGGAAGGGAGCCTCGTGCAGCTGGTTGAGGAACAGCACCGGCACCTGGACGGTGACGCCGTCGGAGGGGTCCGGTACGGAACCGGGCGCGGTGGGGTGGAATTCGTACGACAGCGGCAGGTCGAAGCCGCCCTGCTGCCAGACTTTGGGGAAGGCCGTCTCATCCAGGGCTGTGGCGTCCTCGGCCATCACAACCTCGGGATCGAAGTCCAGCAGCGTCGGGTTGTCCCGGCGGGCGTCCTTCCACCACTTGTCGAAATGCCGTTCGGAGACCACCTCGGCGCCGATCCTGGCGTCGTAGAACTCAAAGAGCGTCTCGTCGTCCACGCGCAGGTCGCGCCGGCGCATCCGGGTTTCCAGCTCCTCCACCTCGGCCAGCAGCGCCTGGTTGCGGTGGAAGAACTTGTGGTGCGTGCGCCAGTCGCCCTCCACCAGGGCATGCCGGATGAAGAGCTCACGGCTGAGCTCGGGATCGATCCGGCCGTAGTTGATCCGGCGCTGCGGCACGATCGGCACCCCGTACAGGGTGACCTTCTCGTACGCCATCACGGAGCCCAGTTTCTTGGACCAGTGCGGCTCGCTGTAGCTGCGCTTCACCAGCTCTGGCGCCACCTGCTCGGCCCAGAGCGGATCGAACTTGGCGGCCACGCGCGCCCAAAGCCGCGAGGTTTCCACCAGCTCCGCGGCCATCACCCAGTCCGGCGACTTCTTGAACAGCGCCGAGCCCGGAAAAATGGCAAACCGGGTTCCGCGGGCGCCCGAGTATTCGCGCTTGCGCTGGTCATAGAGGCCGATGTGGCTCAGCAGCCCGGTCAGCAGGCTCATGTGGATGTTCGTGTGGTTCGCGACCGGGTCGATGCCGTCGTCAATGCCGTCTGCCGCCCTGTGTCCGCCGCCGGCCAGCGTGATGCCCAGCGGCTTTGCCAGCTGGCGCAGCTGCGTAAAGAGGTCCTGCCACTCCCGCACCCGCAGGTAGTTGATGAATTCGGCCTTGCAGAGCCGGCGGAAGGCGGTGGAGGAGAGTTCCTCCTGCATCTCCTGCAGATAGCGCCAGAGGTTGAGGTAACCGGTGAAGTCCGAGTTCTCGTCAGCAAAGCGCTTGTGCTTCTCGGCGGCCAGCTGCTGCTTTCCGCTCTCGGCCTGCGGGCGCTCGCGCGGGTCCTGGATAGTCAGCGCGGCCGCCAGGACCATCACCTCGCGGGCACAGTCGCGCTTGCCGGCCTCGATGATCATCCGGCCCAGACGCGGGTCCACCGGCAGTTGCGCCAGCTGGCGTCCGACGGCGGTGATGGCACCTTGCGCTGCCACGGCCCCGAGTTCGCGCAGCAGCGTGACGCCGTCCGCGATCGCCCGCGAATCGGGTGGCTCCACGAAGGGGAAGTTTTCCACGTCCTTGGGACCCTGGGCCACCCCCATGGCCGTCATCTGCAGGATGACGGCGGCCAGATTGGTGCGCAGGATTTCCGGGTCGGTGAATTCGTGCCGGGAGGCGTAGTCCTCCTCGGAATAGAGCCGGATGCAGATGCCGTCCGAGACGCGTCCGCAGCGGCCGGAGCGCTGGTTGGCCGAGGCCTGGGAGACGCGCTCGATCGGCAGCCGCTGGACCTTGGTCCGGTGCGAATAGCGCGAGATCCGCGCCGTGCCCGTGTCAATGACATATTTGATTCCCGGCACGGTGAGCGAGGTTTCCGCGACGTTGGTGGCCAGCACGATTCGCCGCCGTGACCTCGATCCCGGGGTGAAAACGGCGTGCTGCTCGGCCAATGACAGCCGGGCAAACAGCGGCAGGATTTCCGTACCCTGCAGGCGTGGATTGGAACTGGCGCGGCCGCGCAGGGCCTCCGCCGCATCGCGGATCTCGCGCTCGCCGGAGAAGAAAATCAGCACGTCGCCGGGTGCCTCCCGGGACAGTTCGTCCACAGCGTCGCAGACCGCGTCCAGCGGATCGCGGTCCTCTTCGAGCGGATCGTCGCTGCCGCCGTCGTCGTCCTGTCCGCCGGAAGCGGGCTGGCTGAGCGGGCGGTAGCGGATCTCCACCGGGAAGGTGCGCCCGGAGACCTCCACGATAGGGGCGGGACCGGCGTCGGTGGCGAAGTGCGCCGCGAAGCGTTCCGGGTCGATCGTGGCGGAGGTGATGATGAGTTTGAGGTCCGGGCGCTGCGGAAGGATCCGTTTGAGGTAGCCCAGGATGAAGTCGATGTTCAGGCTGCGCTCGTGCGCCTCGTCGATGATGATGGCGGAGTAGCGGCGCAGCAGCCTGTCCCGCTGGATCTCCGCGAGCAGGATGCCGTCCGTCATCAGCTTGATTTTGGTCTTCGGGCCGACGTGGCCGGTGAAGCGGACCTGGTAGCCCACCTCGGCGCCGAGTTCGACGTCAAGCTCGCTGGCGATGCGCTCCGCGACGGTGCGGGCGGCCAGACGGCGCGGCTGCGTGTGCCCGATCAGGCCGTTCTCCGCCAGGCCCAGTTCCAGGCACATCTTGGGGATCTGGGTGGTCTTTCCCGAGCCCGTTTCACCGGCGATGATGGTCACCTGGTTGGCCGCGATGGCCGCCATCAGGTCCTCGCGGCGCTCCGCGACCGGCAGCTCCGGTGGGTAATGGATTGTCAAAGTCATTGTGGATCCAGTTTATGGGGCGCGGGCGGCGGGTTTCAGCCGTTCCGCCGCCAGCTGTGTCCCGCCCCTTGCAACTAACCCGCAGTAAGTGCACAAAAACCCGCGTTTTCCTGCAGTTAGCGCGGGGTGGTTGGGGGCTGGGCGGCGTGCTGGAGCCGTTCCGCCATTTCCGCGGCCCGCTCGCGCAGCTCGGCCGGTTCCAGGATCTCGAAGGGGATGCCGGTCGCGGCCAGGTGCGCCAGCGGGGTGTCCAGCGAATCCCAGCCCATCCGCAGCACCGTCCGGGAGCCGCCGTCGGCCTCCAGCGTCGCGGTGCTGGTGCCGAAGGTTTCCATCACGACGGCGGCGCTCGCGTGCAGCCGGACCACCAGATCGTAGCGGTACGGCGAACGGGTGATGGCGTTGTGCACGTACTCGGCCAGATCCTTCGCCGGCAGCGGCCGCGGCGGGAACTTCTGCCGGATGACAGGGATGGCCGCGACCCTGTCCACCCGGAACGTGCGCCAGTCCTCCTTGCCGAGGTCCCACGCGACCAGATACCAGCGCCGCCCTGCGTCCACCAGCCGGTAAGGCTCCAGCAGACGCTGGGTGTGCTCGCCGACGCGGGACTGGTAGCCGAAGGAGATGACCCGGCGGTCCGCAATGGCGCCGGAAATTGCCGTCAGGATCTGCGGGTCGACGGCGGCGGCCGGGGAGGTGATGGTGGAGACGGAGGCCTTGAGCGCGGAGAATTTGGGGCGCAGCCGCGGCGGAAGGACCTGCTCCAGCTTGCCCAGCGCCCGGACCGAGGCTTCGCCGATGCCGGCGATCGGTCCCGCCGTGACTGCCGCCAGGCCCAGCGCGACGGCGAGTGCCTCGTCGTCGTCGAGCAGCAGCGGCGGAAGCTGTGCACCGGCCCCGAGCTGGTAGCCGCCGGCCACGCCGGGGGAGGCGTTGATCGGGTAACCCAGGCTGCGCAGCTTGTCGATGTCCCGCCGGACGGTCCGCTCGGTGACCTCCATCCGCTCGGCCAGGGCGGAACCGGTCCATTCCCGGCGCACCTGCAGCAGGGAGAGCAATTGCAGCAGCCGTGCGGATGTTTCCAGCATGGGAGCGAATCTACCCGCTATCGCGGACAGAAGCTGTCCTCAATTGTTTCTACGCTTGTTGTATGCGGTACATCAGCAGCTACTACCCATCGCAGGAGACCAATATGGAGCAGCGCCTGACGCCGCCGCTTGACCACGTCGGGCCGCAGCCGGCGATCGGGCCCGTCGGGACGCGGATCGCCCCGACGCGCACCCTCAACGTCCTGCTCTACCTGCCGGAGCAGATGGCGGACTGGGAAGTCGGATATGCCACCGCGGAACTGGCCACCGGCCGGTTCCTGCGTCCGGGAGTCGAGGTCCGCCTGAGGACGGCGGGCATCACCAGCGAGCCGATCACCACCATGGGCGGGATGACCATCGAGCCGGAGATGGGAATCGAGGAGGTACCGGAGGACATGATCGGCCTGCTGATCCTGCCCGGGGCCGAAAGCTGGGGAGAGGCCGGGGAGCACGATGCCGTGCTGGCGCTGGCCGCACGGCTGAAGGTTCGCGGCGTGCCGGTGGCCGCGATCTGCGGGGCGGCTGAAGCGCTGGCCGGCGCGGCCCTGCTCAACGATGTCGCCCACACCGGCAATGATCTGAGCCAGATCCAGGACCTGCCCTCCTACGCCGGGCACGCCCTGTACCGGCAGGACCTCGCGGTCAGCGACGGCGCCATCATTACGGCCGGCTCCTGGGCACCGGTGGAGTTCGCGTACCAGATCTTCAAATCGCTGGATCTGATGACGGAAACGTCGCTGGAAAACTGGCTGCGGTTCTGGGGCGGCCGTGACGTCAGGGGTATTTTCGGACTCGCCGCGGAACAACGCGCAGCCCTCAGCGTGGACGCCTAGGAGGAACCTGATGCCGGATGTTGACTGGAATCGCGAGCTGGTTGACCAGCTGGACTGGCATTTTGCCAGGCAGTCCCGTCCGCGTCTGGACGGCCTGACCGACCAGGAGTATTTCTGGGAGCCCGTACCCGGCTGGACTGTCCGCCGCAAGGATGCCTCCACATCGCCGGAGGCGCCTGGAAGCGGCGAGTTCACCATTGACTTCAGTTACCCGGAACCCGTTCCGCCGCCGGTGACAACCATCGCCTGGCGCTTGGGGCACATCCTGA
>JBBRKU010000215.1:0-4775 GCA_038231735.1 Actinomycetales bacterium
CGGGCCAGCGGGATGCCGGGATGGTCCAGGATGGTGTTGAGGTTTTCCAGGCAGAAAGTCAGCCCGTATTTGGCGCCGAGCGCCCCCAGCCGTTCGAGCGTCCGGGCACCAGTGATCCACATCGCGCCGGAGGAGCGGAAAACCGGACGGGCGGCCCGGCCGTCCACGAGTTCCGCCGAATGGACCACCATCCTGCTGACCCCCAGTTCCAGGGCGGTGGGGATCAGCTCCTCGGCGGTGCGGACCACGTCGTCGGCCGCGTCCTGGTCCACCAGGCTGCCGGAGCTGTAGCCGGTCATCGAGGAAAAGACCGCACCCGTTGCCTTTAGCGCTGCGATGTCCTTGGTCCTGGAATCCCAGATTTCAACATCGAAACCGGACTCCTTCAAGCGCCGGACCCGCTCCACGAACGGCAGGTCCGTGAACACCATTTCCGCGCAGACCGCCAGCCGCATCACGAAACCGCCCCGGCTGCGGCGGGAAGCACGGCCACCGGAGCACCACGTTGGACGGATTCAATGCAGGCCAGGGCAATGCTGAGCGCGCGGCGAGCGTCCGCCGGCCCCGGGGTGAGCGTGAAATCCTCCGCTGCCGCCGGGACACCGGCGCGCCGTCCCCGGACGGCGCCGGCAAAGTCGGCGATTTCGTCCGTGTACGCCTGGCGGAAGAGCTCAATGTTCAGCCGCGGCGTCGCGGCGGAAACGCCGTCGGCCGTGTAGCGGCGGGCCGAGGTTTCCGTGCTTCGCCCGGCCTGGACCATGCCATTGGAACCGAAGACTTCGCCGCGGACGTCGTAGCCGTAGAGTGCACTGAAGCTGGCCTCCGCCACGGCCAGCGCACCGTTGCCGTAGCGGACGGTGACCACGGCCGTATCCAGGAATCCCTGGTCCTTGTACTCCGGTTCCACCAGCGCATCGGCGACGGCGTAAACCTCCACCGGCTCGGCACCCTCATTGAACCAGTTCAGCGTGTCGAAGTCGTGGATCAGGGTTTCCAGGAAGATCGTCCAGGCCGGGACCCGGGCGGCGTGGCCAATGCTGCCCGTCCCGGGGTCCCGGGTTAGCGAACGGAGCAGCTGGGGCTGTCCTGCCACACCGGAGGCAATGTCCCGCTTGGCGGCACGGAAGTCCTCCGCATAACGGCGGTTGAAGCCGATCTGGAAATGCACTCCGGCCGCCGCCACCTCGGCCAGGGCCGCGTCGAGTTCCGCCAGGCTCAGTCCCGCCGGCTTTTCGCAGAAGATGTGCTTACCGGCGCGGGCGGCCTGGCCGATGAGCGCGGAGTGAAAGCGGGCCGGGCTGGCGACGACGACGCCGTCGATCTCCGGATCGGCCAGCAGGTCCGCCGCGTCGGCCGTGATTTTACCGACGCCCAGGCGCGTGGCCAGCGCGCCGGCGGCATCGAGCACAGGATCCGCAATGGCCTCCAGAACGGCACCCGGAATACGCCAAGCGATGCTCTCGGCATGGAAGGCCCCCATCCAGCCGGAGCCGATCAGGCCCAGCCTCACTGCCGGCTCCCCCGCCTTTGGATTTGCTGCGATATAGGCCACTGGGCCGTCCGTTCCTCGTATCCGATGAGATTTCTCAACCAAGGCGTCCAGATCGATCACCTAGATCGATCTAGTAGCCGTGTTGTAGAACAGTTTGGCACAGCTTCGGCGGGAAATCTAGATCGATCTAGTACCATGGCGGGATCAGTATCCGGCGAAAACAGGAGAGCTCTCAAATGACAGCCAGCCCCCGTCCCACCATGGCGGACGTCGCGGCGGCCGCGGGCGTTTCCAAGGCGCTCGTATCGATCGTCATCCGTGGGGCGGAGGGCGCCAGCGAGGCGACACGGACGAAGGTCCTGCACGCCGCCCGGGAACTGGGCTACCGCCCGGACACCCGCGCCAGGTTGCTGCGCAGCAGCCGGACCCATCTGCTGGGTGTGGTCTTCAACGTCACCGAGCCGTACCATGCCGAGCTGGTTGAGCTGCTCTACGAGGCTGCGGAAGCGGCGGGCTACGGCATCACGCTCAGCGCGACCGGTCCGCGGCGCAGCGAGCAGAAAGCCATTGAATCCCTGCTGGACCTGGGCGCCGAGGCGCTGATCCTGATTGCACCCGCAGTCCCGGCGGCCGGGCTGGCGCAGCTGCCGCTCCCGGTGGTATCCATGCTCCGTCCGGTCCGCGGCACGGCGGCCGGGAGCGTCTCAAGCGATGAGGTCGCAGGCATCAGGCTGGCGCTGGAGCATCTGCGCGGACTGGGGCACTCCCGGATCACGCACATCGATGGCGGCTCCGCCGTCGGGTCCGCCGCCCGCCGCCGGGCATACCTGGCGTACATGAAGGACATCGGTCTCGCACACCTCGCGGCGGTTGTCAGCGGCGGGCTGACTGAGGCGGACGGCTCGAGGGCCGCCCGGAAGCTGCTTGACGGCGCACACCTTGAGGGCGCGGCCGAGCTGCCGACCGCCGTCGTCGTCTTCAATGACCGCTGCGCGCTGGGCGTACTGGATGTGTTCGGCCGATCCGGCCGCCGCGTCCCGCAGGACGTGTCCGTGGTGGGTTACGACAATTCACGGCTGGCACGCCTGGGGCACATCAACCTGACCTCGATCGGCCAGAACGGTCCCGCGCTGGCCGCGGCGGCTGTCCGGGTGGCCGCCGCACGGCTCGACGGCGGCGCGGTGGAGCATGAGGTGGTCACGCCGTATCTGGAGGCCGGCGGCAGCACCGCAGCGCCCGCCCGTTGATATGTCGGGGCCTGATCGTGGCCCGGTCCTTCGGCCCAACAAAAACCCCGGCTCGTGGCGTGGGCCATCAGCCGGGGTTCTGCGGGACTACTTGTCGGGCAGCGAGTGGCTGATGCGCTCAGGCGCCCCGGCCCCATCTTCCGGGACGACGTCACTGTGGCCGCCCCACTGGCTGGTGGTTCCAGCCACCTCGGCCTCGACTTCCGTGACGACGTCGCCGTGGCCGCCCAGCTGTTCGAGCTCGTGGGCCAGCTCGGCCAGTTCGGCACCACCGGCCATCTGGGCGGTCAGCTCCCCGAGGGTGATGTCCTTTTTGTCGTAGTAGCCGATCGATTTGCCGCGCTTGAGCAGGAGGAACCGGTCGCCCACAGGGAACGCATGGTGCGGGTTGTGGGTAATGAAGATGACCCCCAGGCCCCGGTCGCGCGCCTGCAGGATGTAGCGCAGCACCACTCCAGACTGCTTGACTCCCAGCGCCGCCGTCGGCTCATCGAGGATGAGCACCTTCGCGCCAAAGTACACCGCCCGGGCAATCGCCACACACTGGCGCTCACCGCCGGAGAGCTGACCGACGGGCTGCTCGACGTCGCGCAGATCGATGCCCATCTCCGCCAGTTCCTTTTTCGTCACGTCCTTCATCCGCTGGATGTCCATCCGCTCGAACGGACCGCGCCCCACGGTAAGTTCGGAGCCCAGGAAGAAGTTCCGCCAGACGGGCATCAGGGACACCACTGCCAGGTCCTGGTACACCGCCGCGATGCCGGCGTCCAGCGCCTCCCGCGGGCTGCTGAGCTTACGGTCCTCGCCCATGATCCTGAAGGTGCCCTCGTCGTGCTTATGCAAGCCGGCGATGATTTTGATCAGCGTGGACTTGCCTGCCCCATTGTCCCCCAGCACGCAGGTGACCCTGCCGTTGTCCACGGCCATGGTCACGTCGGTCAAAGCGACGATGTTGCCGTAGTGCTTGCCGACCTGTTCCAGGGATAGCAGGTGCACGGGCGTGTGGGTGAGCGGGTCCGTCTCGTTCCTGAGCAGTTCCTGCTGGTCAATCTGTTTGGCGTTCATGGTATTCCACTCCCTACTTAAGCTCTGCGCGGCGCTTGACGATCAGGTTGACGATGGTGGCCAGCAGCAGCATCAGGCCCAGGAAGAACTTGAACCAGTCCGGGTTCCACTGGGCGTAGACAATGCCCTTGTTAGCCATGCCGAAGATGAAGGCACCGATGGCCCCGCCCACCGCAGAGCCGTACCCGCCGGTCAGCAGGCAACCGCCGATGACCGCGGCGATGATGTACAGAAACTCGTTGCCCACACCCTCCCCGGACTGGACTGAGCCGAACGCGAAGAGATTGTGCATGCCCAGCACCCAGCCGCAGAACCCCACGCCCATGAACAGCCCGATCTTGGTGGCATTGACCGGCACGCCCACGGCCCGGGACGCATTCGCGTCCCCGCCCGCGGCGAAAATCCAGTTCCCGATCTTCGTCCGCATCAATACCCATGTGGCCACGGCGACCAGGATGATCCAGATGAAGATCGGGGTCTTCAGATCCACCGGGCCGATGATCAGGTCATTGGCGAAGACGGCCTGCGCTGAGGCGTACCCGTCGATTCCCGTGATCGAGGGCGAGGAAACGCTCCCGCCGATCAGCCGGGTCAGGGCCAGGTTCAGCCCGGTCAGCATCAGGAAAGAGGCCAGCGTGACAATGAAGCTGGGCAGCTTGGTCTTGATCAGAATCCATCCGTTGATGAAACCAATAACCAGCGATACCACCAGACCCAGGCCCACTCCGACCCAGATATTGACCGAGAAGTACCAGCTGAACAGTGATGCCGTCAGCGATGAGCTGATCACTGCAACACCGGCGGAGAGGTCGAACTCCCCGCCGATCATCAGCAGCGAAACGCCCACCGCCATGATCCCGATGGTGGAGGAACCATAGAGCACCGTCGCAACGGAATTGGGCTGCAGGAACACCGGCGCCACGAGCGAGAAAAAGACGAACAGGACGATGGCGCCCACCAGCGCCCCGACC
>JBBRKU010000216.1:0-4766 GCA_038231735.1 Actinomycetales bacterium
GGGAATTGATATTCATGGTGTTGCTCCCGGGTACGAGGATCGAAGGGTTTTGATGCCGTCGGCCGCGGCCCGCCGAGCCGCGGCCTCGGAATTGCCCAGCAGCCGGGCCACCTCGGCATACGGCAGACCGGCCAGATGGTGGTAGCTGACCGCCTCGCGCTGTTTGGGCGGCAGCGACGTCAGCGCGCTCCACAGCGCGGCATCACCGCCGTCCGGAACGGCGTCGTGATGGGCAAGCTCCGGCAGCTGGTCCACGGGGAGCGGGGTCCGTGCGCTCTTGCGGTGGTGGTCGATTGCCTTGTGCTTGGCGATGGTGACCAGCCAGGCCTGGACGTTGGCGCCGCGGTCCAGGTCCGGGTAGGCGCGCATCGCCGCGAGGAACGTTTCGCTCCAGACGTCATCCGCGTCCTGGCGCCCGACGGCGGCCCGGCAGACCCGCAGGATGGCGGGCCCGTGCTCGGCGACGACCTCCTCAAAAGGTGCCAGCCCGCCGTCGTGCCTTGGCTTCGTTCTGCCCGCTGGCGCTGTCGTCCCCGCTGCTGTCATCGCCGCTGCCGTCATCGCCGGTCCCGTCATCACTGCCTAGAAGAGCGGCTGGGTGCTGGCCAGTGCCGGGTTCTCCAACTGCAGCAGGAATTCCTTGCGTTCCAGGCCCCCGGCGTAACCGACCAGGCTCCCGTCCGCTCCGACCACGCGGTGGCAGGGCACAATGATGCCAAGCGGGTTGCGTCCGTTGGCGGCTCCGACTGCCTGTGCCAGCGACTTATCGCCCAGCGCCCGCGCCAGGTCGCCGTACGAGCGGGTCTGGCCGTAGGGGATCAGGGTCAGCTGGTGCCACACCCTATGCTGGAAGACGTTGCCCTCGGCGGCGGTTTCGAGCTCGAAAACCGTGCGTTCTCCGGCGAAGTACTCGGCCAGCTGTTCTGTAGCGGCTTCGAATCCGGCGGCGGTCCGGTCCCCGATATCCGCGGACGGGGGCCGCTTGTGCGCCACCATGAACAGCCCCGTCAGGAAGCCGTCGTTCGCCACCAGTGTCAGTTCACCAACCGGGGAGTCAATTACCGTGTGCATCCTCATTCCGGTTCCTTTCAATCTCTGCACCCAGCCAGGCCCAGGCCTTCGTGGCCCGGGTGGGTCTGTCGCTTGGGCCTGTCTCCTGGGTTTGTCTCCTGGGTTTGTACTGGGTAGACGTCCGGCGCCGGAGTTTCGTGAGATGGACGGTCCGCTGCGGACGGTCCACTACGGCCGGGCGGCGAAACGTTCCAGCAGGTCCACGTGGCCGGAGACGATCAGCATGTCCCGGCCGGAGACCTTGGTTTCCGGCTGCGCGTAGGTGAAATCCTCACCCGGGGACTTCACGCCCACCACCGTCACGCCGTATTTGCTGCGGACCTTGGACTCGGCAAGGGTGAAGCCCTGCGTTTCCTTCGGCGGGTACATTTTCACGATCGCGAAATCGTCGTCGAACTCGATGAAATCCAACATCCGGCCGGAGACCAGGTGCGCGGCGCGGACGCCGGCATCCGCCTCGGGGTAGATCACATGGTTGGCGCCGATCCGCGTAAGGATCTTGCCGTGCGAGTGCGTGATGGCCTTGACCCAGAGGTGTTCGATGCCCAGATCCACCAGGTTCACGGTGATCAGCACACTGGATTCGATCGACGTGCCCACGCCGACGACGGCGGAGGAGAAGTCCTGGGCGCCAAGCTGGCGCAGCGCGTCGATGTTGGTGGCATCCGCCTCCACGACGTGGGTCAGGGTGCCGGCCCACTTCTGCACCAGGGCCGGATCGCGCTCGATGGCCAGGACCTCGCGGCCCTGCTTCACCAGCTGTTCGGCGGTGGCCGAGCCAAAGCGCCCCAGCCCGATGACCAGTACCGGTGCGTTGTGGGAGGGGCGGTTGTTCGAGCTGGATTTGTCAGCCAATGATCGGCCTTTCTTCCGGGTAGTGGAACAGCTGGCGGCGCTGGCGCAGGGCCAAGGCCGAGGCCAGCGTGATGGTGCCGACGCGGCCGGTAAACATCAGGAGCGAGAGCACATAGACACCGGCCGGCGGCAGCTCCGAGCTTAGCCCGGTACTGAGCCCCACGGTCGCAAAAGCGGATATGACCTCGAAAAGCACCCGGTCCAGGCTCTGGCCGCTGATGGCCAGCAGCGCCGCGGTGGCCATCAGCACAAGGGTGGCGCTCATCATGATTACCGAGATTGCCACCCGCAGGGTGCCCTGCGGAATGGTCCGCCCGTAGGCCTTGACGTCGTTGTCGCCCCGAGCCTCGGCCACGATGGCAAGGAACATGACGGCAAGCGTGGTCACCTTGATACCGCCGGCGGTGGATGCGGAACCGCCGCCGGCAAACATCAGGGCGTCGGTGAGCACCATGGTGGAGGAATGCATATGATTCATGTCCACCAGGTTGAAGCCCAGCGAGCGGGTCATGATGGAGGCAAACAGGGAATGCACCACCTTGTCCCCGACGCCCATATTGCCGATGGTGGCGGGGTTGGTCCACTCCATGAGACCCCACAGCACCGCGCCGGCGGCGACCAGAATCAGCGAGACCTGGACCGTGAGTTTGGCGTGAAGTGTCCAGAGCCGGACCTTCAGCCCGGTGGCCAGCACGACCATCAGGACCGGGAAGCCCAGGCTCCCGATGAAACCGCCGATCATCAGCGGCGTCAGCACCCAGAGATCGTTCTGGTAGGGGACCACGCCGTCGGAATGCGGTGTGAAGCCGGCGTTGTTGAAGGCGGAAATCGAGTAGAACAGGGCGTGCCAGACCGCCTCGGGGAGGGATTCGCCCAGGACCAGAAAGCGCGGCGCCAGCAGCAGGGCCAGCGCAATCTCGATGCAGACCGAGGTGGTGATGACAATCCGCAGCAGGTTTCCGACCTCGCCCAGGCGGCCGGCGTTCATCGCCTCCTGGGCGATCAGTTTTCCGCGCACGCCCAGCCTTTTGCTGACCATCAGGGCCATCAGGGAGGCCAGGGTCAGGATCCCCAGGCCGCCGACGAAGATGCCGACGAGGATGACCAGCTGGCCGAAGAACGTCCAGTGCAGGGCGGTGGAGACGGTGGTGAGCCCGGTGACGCAGACCGCGGACACGGCCGTGAACAACGCGTCGTGGAAGGCGGTCGCCTGACCGTCCGCGGCCGCGATCGGCAGGGACAGCAGCGCGGTGAAGAGCATGATCACCAGGAAGAAGACAATCAGCGCCAGCCGGGCCGGAGTGCTGTTCGCCACCCGGTCCACGAAATCCCGCACCGAGGTAATGACACCAAAACGGTGGGTCTCCTTAGGCGGGTGCCAGACGTATTGACTCTTGGCCATCCGGTTGTACCCCTCCTCTGCGCAGATCTGCCTTCCCAGCGAGAAAGCTACAGGATACGACGGCGCAGAGCCACATTGGGTAGCCTGTTCCTGATGCCATCGATTGCCAGCTCCCGGCCAACGGCCGTCCCGACCAGCATAGTCTGGGACCCGTCCCTGACGGCCTACGACTTTGGCCCGCATCACCCGATGGCCCCGGCGCGGCTGGACCTGACCGCCCGGCTGGCGGAAGCCCTGGGCCTGTTTGGCCGTCCGGAGGTCACCATGTGCCGGCCGTTCGTGGCCGACGACGACCAGCTGGCCACGGTGCACAGCCGCGAATTCATCGCCGCCGTGCGCGAGGTCAGCCGCAACCCCGACCAGCCGGATGAGGCCCGTGGGCTCGGCACCGAGGATGATCCGGCCTTTGCCGGCATGCATGAAGCCAGTGCCCGGCTGGTGGGCGGTTCATGGGTGGCCGCGGAGGCCGTGCTCACCGGCGCGACGCCGCATGCGGTCAACTTCAGCGGCGGGATGCACCACGCCAACCGGGACCGCGCCAGCGGCTTCTGCATCTACAACGACGCCGCTGCGGCCATCCAGCGGCTGCTCGACGGCGGTGCCAGCCGGATAGCCTACCTGGACATCGACGCCCACCACGGCGACGGAACGCAGAATATCTTCTGGGACGATCCGCGCGTGTTGACCATCTCGCTGCACGAAAGCGGCCTGACCCTCTTTCCCGGCACAGGTTTCGCCAACGAGATCGGCGGTCCGCACGCGCTGGGCTCCGCGGTGAACATTGCGCTGCCGGCGCATACCGGGGATGCCGGCTGGCTGCGGGCTTTCCACGCCGTGGTGCCGCAGCTGGTGGAGGCCTTTGCCCCGGAAGTGATTGTCAGCCAGCACGGCTGCGACTCGCACAAGCATGACCCGCTGACGCATCTGAGCACCAGTGTGGATGCCCAGCGGGAGGCCGCGCTCAGCATCGCCCGGCTGGCTGCCACGCACTGCGGGGACCGCTGGGTGGCCGTCGGCGGCGGCGGCTACAGCGTCACGAACGTGGTGCCGCTGGTCTGGAGCCACCTGGTGGCCATTTCCTCCGGCCGGCCGCTGCCACTGGATACCCGGATCCCGCAGCCGTGGCGCGACCATGTTTTGGAGAAATACGGCCGCAGGGCACCGGAGCTGATGGGTGAGGACGTGGATATCTGGTGGCGCTCCTGGGAGGTGGGCTTCAACCCCGCCGACGCCGTGGACCGGACCGTGATGGCCACCCGCAAAGAGGTCTTCCCGCTCTATGGCCTTGACCCGTGGTTCGACTGATGGAACAGGCGCCGATGGAACAGGCGCAGAAAAAACGGATGCCGTGGGGCGCATATATCGCTAGGGTAGTGGAATGGTGATCGACGACGTCTTTGCCGTCATATCCGAGCAGACTCGGCGTGACATTCTGGAC
>JBBRKU010000217.1:0-4766 GCA_038231735.1 Actinomycetales bacterium
ACGCCGTGGGCGGCCTACCCCGGCGGGGACCACACCCTGTACCTGGGCGAAGTGGTGGATTTCAACTACCGCAATGGCGACGCGTTGGCCTTCGCCAACAGCCGCTTCACCACCATCCCCGAAAGCCAGCTCGGCGTCGAAAACCTGCTCTGACGCCGTCGTCGTACGAGCCATTCCACGTACCATCCCACCAGCCGGGCCAAGACGGTCCACCAACCAACCCAACCCAAACGAATAAGAAAGTGGTCTGATCCATGGGTATCCGTACCGGAGCGCAGTACCTGGACAATCTCAACGCCATGAGCCCCCATGTCGTGATCGACGGCGAGGTCGTGAGCGAGAAGGTGGCCGAGCACCCGGCGTTCCGCAATGTTGCGCGCTCCTACGCCAAGCTCTTCGACATGCAGCACGATCCGAAGTACCAGGAGGTGCTCACCTACACGTCGCCCAGCACCGGGGACCTGGTCAACGCCTCCTTCATGGTGCCCAGGACCGTTGAGGACCTGGAGCGCCGGCGCGCCGCCATCTCCACCTGGGCACAGTACTCCAACGGCTTCCTTGGCCGCTCCGGGGACTACATGAATTCCTCGCTGACCGCCTTGAGTACGGCCGAAAAATGGTTCTCCCAGGCCGGGCCGGAATACGCCGAGCGCATCCGCAACTACTACGAGTGGGCACGTGAGAACGACGTCCTGGCAACGCACACGCTGATCCCGCCGCAAGTCAACCGCTCCGTCTCCGGCTCGGAGCAGCTGGGTGGCCAGCTCTCCGCCCGGATCGTGGAGGAGCGCGAGGACGGCATTGTCATCAACGGTGCCCGGATGCTCGCCACGATCGCCCCGATCGCGGACGAGCTGCTGGTCTTCCCCTCCACCGTGCTGCGCGGCACGCCCGAGGATGCACCGTATTCCTATGCGTTCGCCAGTCCCAACGATGCCCCGGGGCTGCGTTACCTGTGCCGCAGCTCGCTGTACAACGGCGGCGGAACCCACGACGAGCCGCTGGCCTCGCGCTACGAGGAAATGGACGCCGTCGCCATCTTCGACAACGTCTTTGTTCCGAACGAGCGCATCTTCATGCTCGGCCACCCGGACCTGTGCAACGGCTTCTACTCCGAAACCGGCGCCGGCCAGCTGATGACGCACCAGGTGGTCACCCGCACCATCGCCAAGAGCGAGTTCTTCCTGGGCTTGGCCTCCGAGCTGGCCACCTCGATCGGCATCGACGGCTTCCAGCACATCCAGGAGGACCTGGCCGAGCTGATTGTCGACGTCGAAATCGGCAAGGCGCTGATCCGCGCCTCCGAGGTGGACGCCAGCCTGAACGAGGAAGGCGTGATGCTGCCCAAGTGGACCACGCTGAATGCGGCGCGCAACTGGTACCCCAAGATTGCCCAGCGCTTCCCGCAGATCATCCGCAAGTTCTCCGCCTCAGGCCTGATGGCCCTCCCCGGCGAGGCGGACGTCAACTCCGATGCGCGCGCGGACATCGAATTGTACCTGCAGGGCAAGACCCTCACCGGTCCCGAGCGCGTCCGGCTGTTCAAGCTCGCCTTCGACGCCTCCATCTCCGGCTTCTCCGGCCGCCAGTCGCTTTACGAGTACTTCTTCTTCGGCGACCCGGTCCGGATGGCCAGCGCGCTGGTGAACAGCTACGACCGCGAGCCGGTCCGCGAGCGGATCCGCGAATTCCTGGCCCGCGAGGACTGAGCACGGCCTTGCATGAAAACGCGGGACACGCCGACAAGTAGTCTGGCAGGGTGCTTCATACCTTTATGGCACCCTTTGAACCGGGCCGCTCGTCGGCCCCGCTGCCCGACGGCGTCGTCCTCCGTATAGCCACGGAGGACGACGCCGCCGCGTTGGCGGCCATCGAGGCGGAGGTCCGCGGCTCCCCGGCGGCCAGGTTGGAGGCCGGCATCCGGCGCTCACTGCTCCGCGACCGGACCGTCATCTACGTGGCGCAGACCAGTGCCGGCCCTGCGGCCTATGCCAAGGCCGCCTGGCTTGAACCGGATCCGGAGGAGGTGGAGTACGACGACGGCCGGTCACCTTCCTGCTTTTACCTTGCCGGCTGCACGGTGCACCCGGCCTACCGGAGGCGGTCCCTGGGCCGGCTGCTGACATACCGGCGGCTGGACTGGATCCGCGAGCGCACCGCCGAGGCCTGGTATTTCGCCAACGCCCGGAACCTCGCCTCCCTGGCCCTGCACACCGAGTTCGGATTCACTGAGGTCCGGCGCGGCCGGCGATTCCACGGCGTCGGGTTCGAAGGGGGCGAGGGCGTGCTGCTCCGGGCTGACCTGGGGTTGCGCGGACGAGCGCTAAGCCGGAGTCTCGTGCGGACTGTTGATGGCCAGCCCGGATAGCTCGGCGGCTTCGAGTAATTCGGCGTCCTAGGCCACGAGCTGGTCCACGCCGAGGCGCAGTGCGGTTGCGAGGTGAATGGCATCGGCGTTGCGCAGCCTCCCGGGCATGGCTTCACCGTCGGCGAGGAAGAGGTTCACGCCTTCGCACCGAAGGCTGCTTCGCCTCATCGCTTTCGCAAGTTTGTGACCAGTGCGGAACATGTGCGCACCAGTTTCCGGGTTTAGTTCCTCCAGATATGCAGCATGGATCTTCGGAATGACCAAGACGTGCCTGGGACTTACCGGACTAATGTCCATGAATGCGCACACGTGCTCATCCTCGAACACAATGTTGGCCGGAACGTCTCCTTTGACTATTTGGCAAAACAGGCAGTCTTCGTGGTCAATGGCCATAGTGGACATCCTGCCACTGGGATCAGATGCCGACCACAAGGAGAAGTAACAGTGCAGCGGCCACCGGTAAACAGGGCGTCGGTGTCCTTGTTAGTGCAGCCCTTGAGCCAAGGTGGATGGTCCGGTCCGGACAGGATATACCGGTCGGCCATCCCGACCTATTGGCCCGAAGGTTGGCAAGGACTAGCCTGAAGACTCATCATGCAGGAACAACCTAGCCCGGGAGATGGAAATGACTGGCAACACTTACCGCATCATCGAGGTCGTGGGAAGCTCGACAACCGGCTCCGACGATGCCATCGCGAACGCCGTCGCACGGGCCAACAAGACTTTGGAGAACCTGGATTGGTTCGAGGTAGTCGAGGTCCGCGGCCATATTAAGGACGGGTCGATCGAGCACTACCAGGCGCACATCAAGGTTGGATTCAAGCTCAACGATCCCGCATAGCCACCCTAAAGCCGGACCCCTGCTCCGGCACCGGAGCCCTCGCTCAGGCGGAGGCGTGCAGCAGGGCCATGACCTCTTCGTCGGACACCTGATCGAAATGGCGGTAGAAGGCTCCGACGGCGCCGAATCGGCCCGGAATCTGCAGGCAGACCAGGGAATCCGCAACAGCGGAGACGGCCCGGCAGGCCTCCATGGATCCGACCGGAACGGTGACGACGACGGCGGCAGGGCCTGCCGCACGGACGGCACGGACAGCGGCGCCCATGGTTGCTCCTGTCGCCATGCCGTCGTCGGCCAGCAGGACGGTCAATCCTTCCACACTGCCCTCGGCAATGGGGTAGCTCTGGGCGCGGCGCAGGAGCTCGGCGTACTGGTGCTCTTCCACCTGGTCCATGGCAGCCTGTTCCACGCCTGCGGCCAACAGCGTTTCCACGAACGGCTCATTGATCTGGCGGACAACACGTCCACGGAACCAGGCCAAGGCGCCGAAGGCCGTCTCCGCATGGCGCGGCACGCCAAGCTTGCGCACCGCCAAGGCTCCGACAGGTAAGCCCAGCGCGTTCGCCATTGTTGTGGCCACGGGCACTCCGCCGCGCGCCAGTCCCAGCACGACGGCGTCCTGGCGCTCCCTGAATTGTGGCAGCGCCGCTGCCAGCTGCGCGCCGGCATCCGTCCGGTCCGCAAATTGTCGCGTCATGGTCGTTCCATTGACAGGTTCCTGGGGATTGGCCGGGACCGAGGTGGTCGTCGTCTCCACAAGCCCTGCACTTCCAGCGTACTCCGACCTCCGTTGGCCGTGCGGTGTGGTCCAGGCCTGAGGCTCCCCGTCCAGGGTCAGCACGAACTTGCCCCGGTGTCCCTCAGTGGCTGCGGCAGGTGGGGGACGGCGGAAGCTATGACGCCAATGACTTCGTTCGCTATCCAGCGGCACGGCAGCTGCCGCACGGTGTCCTGGAACTCCATGCGCGCTTTGGTGGAGAGATAGCTCAGGACGGCACTGTTAAAGACGACGACTAAAGACGACGACGGTCGTCCCTTTGGGTGCCGCGGCCACCAATTCCGGGACCTTCGCGTTAGGGTCGCCGCGGACCAACAGCGGCGGCTCTGAACGGGCGATTCCTGCCGTGGCCTCCAGGCGTTTACGGCCTCATTGGTTCGGCAAACCAGCGGTAGCGGTCGGCGGTGTCCATCGTCGTAGCCTATCCGCGTTGCCCGGCAGAAGCCTCCCCGCCGCCTCTGGAGGGGAGGGGAGGGGAGGGGAAACCGGGTTATAGCTGGGAACCGACCTTGAAGCCGCGCTCTTCGCCCGGCTCGCGGGTGAAGGAGAAGCCGTCGGCTCCGATGGTCACGTCCATCTCACTGGTGTCCGTGCGCGGGATGACGGGCTGCGGGTTGCCGTCCAGGTCCAGGACCAGGGAGGCCTCCGTGTACCAGCTGGCCACCACGGGGTTGCCCCACCAGTCGCGGCGCTGGTTGTCGTGGACGTCCCAGGTGATGATGGGGTTGTCCGGGTCGCCGGTGTAGTAGTCCTGGGTGTAGATCTCCACGCGGTGGCCG
>JBBRKU010000218.1:0-4742 GCA_038231735.1 Actinomycetales bacterium
GCCTCTTTGGCACGCCCGACTGCCTGCTGAAAGTGATCGCGGCCGACCTGACCGGCCTACCAGCGGTTCTGTGACGGCGATCCGGCCAAGCTGCCCGCGGCGGAAAAATCGTGTCCACGCTGGGGATGAGGAACCTCAGGCCGGCTCTGTGCTGCCCGTATAGGCTGCCCCACCGGTCCGCCCACTGAAACCCTGCGAAGGGTCATTTTTCTCTTCAAAATGGTTGCGGCGCGCACGGCGGTGCTAAATAGTCTGTTTCTTAATAAAAACAACCGTTGACTCTAGGACAACTTCGACTTTACGGTTGCGACACCGAAGAGGTCGCCAGGCGACCGATTAGTTAGATCCGCACAGCCTCACGTGGATCGCCGCAGGCGTGAACCGCCATGGCGATGCATGGGTCGGGATGGTCCTTTGGGGGGTTCACCGGCGCGGCTGCTGCGTTCGGGACTCCTCAGTTTCCCTGTCCTGCCGGCCGCCAGTGTGGCCGATAGGGAAGCGTTGAAGGCTCCGAACAGCCAGCCGGAGCCGGTGATGGACCCGATGCCCGCGAACAGCAGACCTATCGGTCCGACGTGTCTTTTGAGTTTGTGGTGGCCTGTGTGGGTCTTACCCTAAGTGCTGGACATGGTCCTCCTCATCGATTTATCCCCTTTCCGGCTTTGACCCATGCGCGCCGGATTTCAAGCCCCGGGCGACGGATTCCGGTCCGACGACGGCGTCCCGGCTGGCTTTGCGCTTCGCTTGGTAGGCTCCGGTACGGGTCGGCAACCGCAGACCGTACTGCCGGAAGACCCAGCCCGCGGCAGACCCGCTCGCAGCAGAAGGAACAGATGACAACCGCAGTCAACGACGTACAGGGCATTGCCGGCGAGTGGTGGAGCAAAATCGCCGCCGGATTCCAGCATGGCACTCCGCTGGACGCCTCCGGCACGGTGCTGGCCGTCATCCTCGCCGCCGCGATTGCGGTGTCCGTACCGCGGGCCACCTGGCGCTACTTCGGCCTGTTCGTCACGGTTGTGCACGAGCTGGGCCATGCGTTCGCGGCGCTGATGACCGGCCAGCTGGTCAAGGGGATCCATCTGCGGTTCGACCATTCGGGCACCATGTACAGCGTCAGCCGCGGCCGGGCAAGTGGGGCCTGGTCCGGTTTCTGGGGTTACCCGGCTCCGGCGGCCGTCGGCGCCGCCCTGGTCTGGGCCGCACTGAACGGCTGGTCAGGATTCGCGCTGTCCGTCAGCGCGGTGCTGTTCCTGATCACCCTGCTGTTCATCCGCAATTTCCAGGGCGCCGTGATCGCAGTGGCCTGTGCGGCGGCGGCGTCACTGCTGGTCTGGTACGCCCCCGCGATATTCGTCGGCTGGTTCACCCTGGCCATCGGAATAGCGCTCCTGGTGGGCTCGGTCCGCGACTGGGTGAACGTGCTCAGCGTGCACACCCGCCGCCGGAACGAGCTGGCCAGCTCGGACGCCTTCATCCTGTCCCGGCGGACCGGCATTCCCTCGGCCCTGTGGCTGACCGGCTTCGCGGTCGTGATCGGTGCCAGCTGGACTTTGGCGCTGGTGTTCATGGGGGCCGGCCGCGTGTTCGGCCAGCTCCCGCTGCGCTGACGGGCGACGGCGGCGCGGCTCGGCGTGCTTAGACCGCCGTCGTGGCGAATTCGTAGCCCAGGCGCGGCAGGCGCGGGTGCCAGGCGTTCGCGCCCGGCTTACCGATGTTGACCACCATGAACGTCTTGCGATTGCTCCCGGTGTGGAAATCGGCGTCGATCCCTTCCGCGTCGAAACCGGCCATCGGGCCGGCGGCAAGCCCCACTGAACGGACGGCCATGATGAAGTACGCGGCCTGCATGTGGCCATTGTTGTTGCCCATTTTCTGCCGGGCGGGCTCATTGCCGTCGAAGGCCGCCTTACGCTCCGGGGCATGCGGGAAGAAGATCGGGAACTGCTCGTGCCAGTCGGCATCGAAGCTGAGGATGGCCACCATCGGGGCCGCGGCTGTCTTGGCCGCGTTACCCTCGGCCATGTGCGAGACCAGACGCTCGCGGGCCTCAGTCGAGCGAACCCAGATGATGCGCAGGGGCTGGATGTTCATTGCGGTGGGACCCATTTTGGTCAGCTCATAGATGGCGCGCAGCTGCTCGTTGGTGACCGGTTCAGCCGTGAAGGTATTGGCCGTCCGCGCTTCCAGGAAGAGCGCGTCCGCTGCTTCGCCATCCAGAATCAGTTCGTCCTGGATATTGGCTTCTACTACCGCGTCGACGCTCATGCTGCTGGTTTCCTTTGCGTGAATTAGTTGCTCCCAGAAACAAAAGCGCAGGAAAGCCCATATTGATTCCCGCCCCGGCGGTGATTTGCCCCACACCGGGCCGTGCTGGCCAAGGAAAATCGGCCGTTCGCCAAGCGAACCACCTCAAACGTGCGCTACGCACGGATCTGGGTCAGAACCATTCGGAGGTGGAGGCCAGCCGTCTCGTTGCCCCGGCAGGTCCTGTGCACGCGGTCGGCCGAAGAGCTCCAGCGGGATCACCCCCACGGCCCTTTCACATCGTGGCCAGCTGCCCTGACATCGTCGCGACCACAACGGACACTTTGATGGCCGCAATGACCAGAAGTACGGCGGTCACACCGATCACGGCCCATACCGGGGCGAGTCCGCGCCCCGGTGCGACCTTGCGAACGATCACGGAGCGGCCGATCACATAGATGTAGGGCTTCAGGAGCGCCCAGACCCAGTGGAACGGACGGACAACACCGTCCCGGCGCAGTTTGTCCCAGTCCAGGTATGCCAACAGTACGGACACCAAGTAGGCGAGCCAGGCTGCGGCGACGAGCAGGAGAAACGGTGTGGTGAAAATGGACGCAGGGTCGACCGGCTGTCGTTGGCGGATGCCGATGGTCGGAAACTTTACGACTGGATTCCAGAGCAGCAGAAATATCAGGGGGAGGACCGGCAGCGCGGCCATGATCCAGATGAACGGGTTGTAGACCGGCGTCTTCTCATCGATCTCAGGCCGAGGCGCCCGCGGAGCGGACTGCGGCTGCCCGCTCGGTTGTCCTGTCCAGGCCGAGCCGTCCCACCAGTGAAGTCGTCCTGATCCGGCAGGGTCCGGATACCAGCCGGGACCCGGACCCGGCACCTGGCCGGGCGCTGATTCTGGAGGGATAGTCATGAGGCGCCTCCTGAAAATGGGTCCTGCAATGAAACTACACCCGGTGACTGAAAAGCTGCTGGCCGCCCCCTTGTCGGATCCTTTGACCGGCCATCACCCCGCGCCAGCAATGCCGTCTGGGACGCAGTGCCGCTCAGCGGCCAGGTGCGGAGTAGGCATCTGCGCTATCACGAGCGGATAACGCGCCGGAGTTCTTCGCCGGGCTAGATTCCGCTGGTCAAGGCGCGGATGGCTGCGGCCGCGGCCCCAACGCCATGAATGACCACTGAGGACTGGACGACCGCAATCCCGGCGGCGGCGAAGGACAACAGACCGAGCAGGGCGCCTGGCCCCGACCGCCGCAAACGTCGCAGGTTCACCTGCGTGGACCGGGATACCGGTTTGAGCTCTGGTTTGGGCCGATAGATGATGAGCGTCGGGGTGGTTAACGTGTCGGTTTGCTCTGGTACGCGAGTGTGGTCACGCTCTTTGATTCTGGCCGAAGCCGCCACACGTAGCTGGTGCCTATCCACGATGATCGTCCTTCCTGATGTGTTATGTGTCTCGGGTGCCAGAGTCCCGTTGGACCTGCCGTAGTGGTGAACGCCGGACAGGCGCGGTTCCGCTGATGGGCAGAACGGAAAAATCGAAGGCGCCCGGGTCGGGCGACAACGGTTCGGATGGGTTGACGGTCAGCCACGGGAGCCTCCCGGCGATGAGGCTGGTTGCGTATGTCATTTAATAAGCGTTGCGCCACTTGCTAGCTCCGGGATAAGCAGATCCTGGGTCCCGGCTCTGAAGTTACTTGCCCTGGCCCGGGGTGACCGGTGCATGTTCAATGCTCCGCGAGCCGATGGCGTCCGGAAGCTGGACGTAGCCGGTCTGGATCGTGACGTGCAGCGGACAGACGGTGTCCGCCGGGACGACGTTGCCCACCAACGTGATGATTATGCTCGCGGCGGTTTCCTGGTACCGCACCCGGACGGGCTCGTTGCAGGCCCGGACCTGCGCGGAGAGGTAGACCCGGTTCCGGCCTTTGTCCACGTCTTTGTTCACGCCGGTCAGAATCCACGGCAGGGACTCGGCGACGGGACCGGTTGAGTAGTCCACGTGCAGTCGCGGTACGTCTTGGCCGGCCGCCGGGCTGGAGGGGATTGCCGTTCCAGTGTTCGACGGCGGCTGGCTGGTCTGCGCGGATGGCGCAGGCGAAGTGCTGCCGGCAGACGAGGATCCGGGCGGGGCCGCCGTCGGTCCGCAGCCAGCCAGCAGCAGCGCTGCGGACGCTGCGCCAAGCCAGACAAACGCTTTCCGGAGCATATGCCGATTGTAGGCGTAAATGGCTCTGGACAGGCGTCTCCACAACCACTATATTTAACACATCAGCTAAATAACGAATAGGTTAAATGCGAAATGGCCACGGACCAACTCAGCCTGATCTTCGGGGCGCTGGCGGATCCCACCCGCCGGGCCATTCTGGCCCGGCTCAGCGATGGCGAAGCCACCGTAACGGAGCTCGCAGAGCCGTTCGACATTTCCCTCCCGGCGATCTCCCGGCACCTGAAGGTGCTGGAAACGGCCGGGCTCATCTCCC
>JBBRKU010000219.1:0-4733 GCA_038231735.1 Actinomycetales bacterium
GCCAGCCATAGCGGCTGGCCCGGGCGGTCGCGGCGCTCCAGTCGTGAGTGTCCCCGGGAGGTGGTGAGATGCCAGCCATGGTGGCGGCAATCCTGCAGCTCTTCGGCTGTGCCGCCGTCGTCGTCTGTGCGGCAACGGCAACCGTGTACAGTCTGCGTCCCCGGACCGTCCATGGCAGGGGCAGGCGTATTGATTCCGATTTTTGGAACCTCTTCCTGGGCCTGGTGGTCCTGCTTCCGGCCGTGCTGATCCCTGCGGTCTTCAATCCGCTGGCCGGAGCCGTGATGGCCCTGCTGGCAATTTCCGCGGCGGTTGCCACGCATCTGGGCCGTCCGGCAATTGACGTTCGACGGCGGCAGTGCCGGCTGAGGCGGACGGCGGCGCAGTCCCTTGCCGGGTCCGCGGACCACCATGCTGACGTCCTGGCGCACTGGCAGCGGTACGAGTTGGATGTTGCCCGCGCCATTGATTACCCCGCCATGTGCGACGTCCGCCAAGCCGAGACGGCCGCCCTGGTGCACGCCATGCGGGAGGCGGAGCTGGCCAGCTTCACGGCGGATCCGGATCACGGCGGACCGGTTTTGGCCACCGTCTACGGCCATGCTGTGGCGCGGCTGGAGCAGCTTCTGGCGGAGGCCGAGCGGGCGGCCGGGGTCCCGGAGGATCAGCAATGGGTGCCGCCCGCAGAGGTCAGGACTGGGCGGCCCGGTACGGGATCCGGCCGCCGGCAAGCACCATGGCAATCTGGCGCGGCGAGAGCCGGTGCCGGAACCTGAGTTCCCGCGCACCGACGGTCGCCGAAGTGTCGCCGACCGCGCCGTCGTCGGTACTCTTGCCGCCGGTGCTCTTGCGCACGACGGCGGTGACGTCGCCGCCGTCGGACAGGGCCTGGCGCAGTCCAGAAAAGGTGAGCACGTCCCCCTGCTGCAGCCCGTCATAGTCCTCCGGACGAGCGAATTCCAGCGCCAGCACGCCGAAGTTCGCCAGGTTCTGCCAGTGGATCCGGGCAAAGGACTTGGCCACCACAATCCGCAGGCCCAGGTAGCGCGGGGCGATCACGGCGTGCTCGCGGGAGGAACCCTGGCCGTAGTTGGAGCCGCCCACAATCAGGTGCCCGCCCTTGGTGTCCCGGGCCCGGCCGGCGTAGCTTGGATCCACCTGGATGTAGACAAACTCGGAGATTTTAGGGATGTTGCTGCGGTAGGGCAGCACGCGGGCGCCGGCGGGCATGATCTCATCCGTGGAGACGTTGTCCCCCACCTTCAGCAGCACCGGCAGTTCGATGCTCTCCGGCAAGGGGTCGAACTCCGGCAGGGAAGCAATGTTGGGACCCTTTACCAGTTCCACCTTCGCCGCCTCCTCCGCCGGAAGCGGCGCCAGCAGCATGGCCGTGTTGACGGTGCTGTGGACCGGAAGCTCCGGTCGCGGATAGTCCATCTCCAGCGTCCGGGGGTCGGTGATGACTCCGGTCAGGGCGGCCGCCGCGGCGGTCTCCGGCGAGCAGAGCCAGACGGAGTCCTCATCATTGCCGGAACGGCCGGGGAAGTTTCGCGGCATGGTGCGCAGGCTGTTGCGCCCAGTGGCCGGGGCCTGGCCCATCCCGATGCAGCCCATGCAGCCGGACTGGTGGATCCGGGCGCCGGACTGGATCAGGTCCAGCAGCCAGCCGCCCTTGGTCAGATCCGCCAGGATTTCCCGGGAAGTCGGGTTGATGTCGAGTGAGACGCCGCTGTCCGCCTGCCTGCCGCGCAGGATTTCGGCGACGACGGCAAAGTCGCGCAGTCCGGGGTTGGCGGAGGAGCCGACCACCACCTGGGATACGGGTTCCCCGGACACTTCGCTCACGGGCACCACGTTGCCGGGCGAGGAGGGTTTGGCAATCAGCGGCACCAGCTGATCCAGCGCGATGGTCTCCTCGACGTCGTAGGAGGCGCCGTCGTCGGCCAGCAGCTCGCGATAGTCCCCGGGCCGGCCCACGGATTCCAGGTAGTCGCGCACCGCCGCATCCGCGGGGAACACGCTGGCGGTGGCGCCCAGCTCGGCGCCCATGTTGGCTATCACGTGCCGGTCCATCGCGGTGAGCCCGGCCAGTCCCGGCCCGTGGTATTCGATGATCCGGCCCACGGCGCCCTTGACGTCGTGCCGGCGCAGCAGTTCCAGGATGACGTCCTTGGCGGAGACCCACGGGGGCAGCTCCCCGGTCAGTTGCACGCCCCAGATCTGCGGCATGGAGATGTACAGTGGCTCGCCGGCCATCGCCATCGCCACCTCCAGGCCGCCGACGCCAATGGCCAGCATGCCCAGCGCACCGGCGGCGCAGGTGTGCGAATCGGAGCCGATCATGGTGCTGCCGGGGATGCCGAAGCGCGCCTGGTGCACCGGGTGCGAGACGCCGTTGCCGGGCTTGGAGAACCACAGGCCAAAGCGCTGAGCCGCGGACTGCAGGAAAAGGTGGTCGTCCGGGTTCTTCTCATCCGCCTGCAGCAGGTTGTGGTCCACATACTGCGCGGAGAGCGAGGTCCGGATGCGGTCCAGCCCCAGTGCCTCCAGCTCCAGCATGACCATGGTCCCGGTCGCATCCTGGGTGAGCGTCTGGTCTATGGACAGGCCGATCTCCGTGCCCGCCTCCATACTGCCGCTGACCAGGTGGCTGGAGATCAGCTTTTGTGCGACATTCTGCGGATTCTGGACCATGCCTGCCTCCTGGGCGGACCCGCCCGGACGTCGATGGCCCGCGCAACCACTGTAGGCAGAGTGGACGTCGAAAGGCCAGCGCCCGGGTGGTTCGTGCGAGGGCTATCCGGCTGAGGTGGCGCCGGTTGCGGGTCGGATGTTGACGTTGCGATGGAAGATGTTCTCGGGGTCCCAAACAGCCTTGATCCGGGCGCGGGCCCGTACGAGTTGCGGATGCGGTCGTCATCGGCGTCAGTCAGGAAGTTAACGTAGGTGCCGGAGCCTGTCGCGTGGGGGCGCAGCGCCGTCCAGAAGTCCCGGACCCAGGCCCGGTCCCCCGCAAGTATTTCGGGTGTGGCGCAGGTCGCAGAGATGTTGAAGACCCATTTTCCGTGCCTGCTGCCGCCGAAGGCGGTGTCCGCATCGGCTATCCGGGCGAACGCACCGGAGAGCGGGAAGACAGGGACAAAGGACAGGGGCGAGAATTTCCGGGGCAGATGGTCGACGAATACATCGATAGCCTGGTCGCTTAGCTCGTCCAGGTACAGCGCCTTTTCGTAGTTGTAAAAACCCCAGGGGGAATCTCCATTGAACATCTGCTGCAGTTGAACGTAGGGGATAGGGGTGATCAGCTGCCATTGGGGCGACGGGGTCATCCGCTGGACCGGCTCGATGACGGCCGCATGTTCATCGGGGGTGCCCCAACCGGCAACGAGTACGGCGAATCCCGGCTGGCCCTGGTACTCGGCGGGTACAAAAGGCGCCGTGGGAGCGCTCATTCCGGCGATGAGGGCGCCCATTTGATCGGGCAGGGATTGGACCAGCTCGCGGCTGAACCGCAGGCCCTCGCGGCCGTGTTCTGCATCCCAGAAGAACATGCCCAGCTGGGCCAGCTGCGGGACTTCGTGAAGGGCGAATTCAAAGGTCGTCACAATGCCGAAGTTTCCTCCGCCTCCGCGCAGGGCCCAGAAAAGATCGCTGTTGGCATCCTGCGACGCGGTGACTGTACGTCCTTCCGCGGTAACGACGTCCGCCCCGACGAGGTTGTCGATGCTGAGTCCGGCGCGCGCGGTGAGCCAGCCCATTCCACCGCCCAGGGTCAGACCGCCCACTCCTGTGGTGCTGATGAAGCCGCCGGTTACAGCAAGGCCGTGTTCCTGGGTTGCCGCGTCCAGCTGGCCCCAGGTCGTGCCTCCGCCGCAACGCGCCCTCCGTGCCTGAGCATCCACAGTGATTTGGTCCAGCCGGCTGAGATCGATCATCAGGCCGCCGTCGCAGACACCGTGGCCGGCATAGCTGTGGCCGCCGCCCCGGACGGACAATTCGAGCCCCTGGTGGCGCGCGAAAGTGACCGCGTCCGCAACGTTGGCGGCGTCGGCCGGACGCACAATGACAGCCGGCCGCCGGTCAATGTCAGCGTTCCAAACCGAGCGTGCCTGGTCGTAGCCAGCGTCGGCGGGGGTGAACACGTCACCGCTGAACGACTCCCGAAACGCGGACACTGCATTCTCAGAAACAGACATGGCCGTCCTCCTACGCCGGTGGGGGTATGAGTACAGTACACCCGCGCCGCCGGGCCCCAACAGGGAACGCCGGGAGGTGTCAGGCCTGCTGGGCGCGGACGACGGCGGCTGTTGCGTCAGCGATGGCCCGCTCCTCGTCGGTGGGAACCACCAGAACCTTGACGGCGGAGCCTGGGGTGCTGATAACGCGAGGCTCCTTGCTCCGGGAACGGTTGGCGTTGTCGTCGAGCTTTATGCCCAGCGCAGCCAGGCGGACCGCGACGAGGGCGCGGAACTGCCAGGAATTTTCCCCGATGCCGGCCGTGAAGACCAGGGCCTGCGCGCCGCCGACCGCCACGTGGTAGCCGCCGATGTACTTGGCCAGCCGGTAGGAGGCGATGGCCAGGGCCAGCCGCGCCTTCTCATCGCCCGCGTCGGCAGCCTCCACGACGGAGCGCATGTCATTGTTGCCGGCCAGGGCCTTCAGACCGGAATCCCGGTTGAGCAACTCGTCCAACGCGTCCGCGTCCATGCCCTGGCGCTGGAGGACGAGCAGGA
>JBBRKU010000220.1:0-4724 GCA_038231735.1 Actinomycetales bacterium
CCGAACAGGTCCCGCAGGCCCTGGGTCAGCGCGGCCGGCAGGCGCTTGCGGCGCAGGCCATCGTAGTAGGCCAGCGAGGATGAGAACACCGGGACCGGGATGCCCAGCTGCACGGCGGTCGCCACCACGCGGCGCCAGGCCGGCAGGGCGTTGGCGATGGCCTCGGTGAAAGCCGGGGCGAAGAGCAGGTTGGTCGGCTTATCGGCCGCGGCGTAGGCGTTGGTGATGTCCTTGAGCAACTCGGCCCGGATGATGCAGCCACCGCGCCAGAGTGAGGCGATCTCGTCCAGCTTCAGGTCCCAGCTGTATTCCTTGGCGGCACCGGTGAGCATGTCCAGGCCCTGCGCGTAGCTGACCAGCTTGGAGGCGAACAGCGCCTGCCTGACGTCCTCGATGAAGTTCGCATCCAGCTGCACGTCCGCCTCGTGGCCGGCCAGGACGTCCTGGGCGATGGCACGCTGATCGCGCTGGCTGGAGAGACCGCGGGCAAAAACGGACTCGGCAATGGCGGAGGTGGGCGAGCCCAGATCCAGGGCGGACTGTACGGTCCAGCGGCCGGTGCCCTTCTGGCCGGCCGAGTCCACAATGACGTCAACCAGCGGCTGGCCGGTCCTGGCGTCAACGTGGCCCAGCACCTCGGCGGTGATTTCGATCAGGAATGAGGACAGGGTGCCCTTGTTCCACTCGGCGAAGATCTTGGCCTGCTCTGCCGGTTCGATGCCGGCGCCGGAGCGCAGCAGGTCGAAGGCCTCGCCGATCACCTGCATGTCCGCGTATTCGATGCCGTTGTGGACCATCTTGACGAAGTGTCCGGCGCCGTCGGTGCCGATCCAAGCGCAGCACGGCTTGCCGTCCACGTGCGCGGAGATCTTCTCCAGCAGCGGCCCCAGCGCCTGGTAGGACTCCTTGGAGCCTCCGGGCATGATGGAGGGCCCGTTCAGGGCACCTTCCTCGCCGCCGGAGACGCCGATGCCCACAAAGTGCAAGTCCTTGTTGGCCAGCGCCGCCTCGCGGCGGCGGGTGTCCTGGAAGTGCGAGTTTCCGGCGTCGATGATGATGTCCCCGGCCTCCAGCAGCGGCTCCAGTGCTTCGATCACGGAATCAACCGGCGCACCGGCCTTGACCATGATCAGCACCCGGCGCGGCTTCTCCAGCGAGTCAACGAGTTCCTCGAGCGTCTCCGTGCGAACGAAGTCACCCTCGTCACCGTGCTTTGCGAGCAACGCGTCGGTTTTCTCCACCGAGCGGTTGTGCAGGGCAACGGTGAAGCCGTTCCGGGCCAGGTTCCGGGCCAGGTTGGCCCCCATCACCGCAAGGCCGGTGACACCGATGTGTGCTGTCATTAAATCTCCAAGCTAGTAGTCATTGCAGGAACCGGAAATTGAGTTTTCTTGGCCTGCTGACACTGAATCACTTCGCCGAAGACCTCGTCCGGGCCGAGGCGGCGGAGTTCTTCGGCGAGGCAGTCCTTGAGGCTGCGTCGCGGCAGGGAGATCCGCTGGGCGGGCTGGCCGGGCTGGGTGAGTTCGGCGATGGTGAGGCCGGGCCGAAATAGCTGGATGTCGCCGCTGGCCCGGGACAGTCGCACGCGCCGGATCCCAGTGCCGGCGGGGTCCGCGACGATGGTGACGGGGGCGTCCAGGGCCAGGGTGAGCCAGGTAGCGAGCAGGACGGTGCTGGGAGAGTCCGAGGCGCCTTCGACCATGACGGCGGTGATGGGGGCGCCGTCGGCCTGGTCCAGGGCTGCGGCGAGCTGGATCCGCCAGTTGGTCAGCCGGGTCCAGGCCAGGTCAGTGTCGCCGGCCTGGTAGGTGGCCCGGATGGTCTGCAGGGCCGCCTGCGGGTCCGGTTCGTTTGCCGAGTCTGTGATCCGGCGGTGCGCGATCCGCCCGACGGAGGTCTGGCCGGCGTTGTCCGGGGCACTGTGCGGCCACCACGCCACGATCGGGGCGTCCGGCAGCAGCAGGGCCGCGACCAGCGACTGGCTTTCGGCGGCGAGTTCCCCGTAGCCGCGCAGCACGATCACCTCGGAGGCGCCCGCGTCCCCGCCGACCCGGATCTGGGCGTCCAGCCGGGTGGGCGCGCCGGCACCAGTGAGCACGATGATCCGGCAGGGGTGCTCCCGGCTGGCCTCGTTGGCGGCCTCGATAGCGTCTTCTTCGAGCCCGGGCCGGGTGAGGACCACCAGGGTCAGGACGCGGCCCAGGGCGATCACGCCGCCCTGCTCGCGCAGGGCCATGATCTTCTTGGAGATTTCCGAGGTTGTGGTGTCGGGAAGGTCTACGATCATGGCCGTCTCCAGGTTCGTCCGTCGCGGGCCAGCAGCTCGTCCGCGCCGGCAGGTCCCCAGCTGCCGGGGGCGTAGGGCTCGGGCTGTCCGGGCAGGGACGCCCAGTACTCCTCGAAGGGATCCAGGATCTTCCAGGACAGTTCCACCTCGGCGTGCCGCGGGAACAGCGGCGGCTCACCGAGCAGCACGTCCAGGATGAGGCGTTCGTAGGCTTCGGGGCTGGATTCGGTGAAGGCGTGGCCGTAGCCGAAGTCCATCGTGACGTCGCGGACCTCCATCTGGGTGCCCGGGACCTTGGACCCGAAGCGGATGGTGGCGCCCTCGTCGGGCTGGACCCGGATGACTATGGCGTTCTGGCCGAAGTCGTCCTCGCCGTGGCCGGGGAAGAGCAGGTTCGGGGCGCGTTTGAACACCACGGCGATCTCGGTGACCCGGCGTCCGAGGCGTTTGCCGGCGCGCAGGTAGAACGGCACCCCGGACCAGCGGCGGGTGTTGATGTCCACCCGGACCGCGGCGAACGTCTCGGTCCGGGAATCGGCTGGGATGTCCTCCTCGTCCAAGTAGCCGACGACCTTTTCCCCGCCCTGCCAGCCGCCGATGAATTGCCCGCGGGCCGAGTGCGCGGACAGATCCGCCGGGAGCCGGACCGCGGCGAGAACCTTTTCCTTCTCCGCGCGCAGGTCATCGGCGTTGAAGGAGATGGGCTCCTCCATGGCCGTGAGCGCCAGCAGCTGCAAAAGGTGGTTCTGGATCACGTCCCGGGCGGCGCCGACCCCGTCGTAGTACCCTGCCCGGCCGCCGGTGCCGATGTCCTCGGCCATGGTGATCTGGACGTGGTCCACGTAGTTGGCGTTCCAGAGAGGCTCGAACAGCTGGTTGACGAAACGAAGCGCCAGGATGTTCTGCACCGTCTCCTTGCCCAAATAATGATCGATCCTAAACACCGCATCCGCGGGGAAGACGGACTCGACGATGTCGTTGAGCCGCCGGGCCGAGGCAAGGTCGTGTCCGAAGGGTTTTTCGATCACCACCCGCCGCCACTGGTCCTCCCCGGCCTGGGCCAGGCGGTGCTTGGACAGCTGCCGGCAGACCTGCTCAAAGGCCTTGGGCGGGATGGAGAGGTAGAACGAGTGGTTTCCCCGCGTGCCGCGGTTTTCGTCCAGTTCCTTGATCGTGTCCTGGAGGCGTTCGAACGCAGCGTCGTCGTCGAACTCGCCCTGCACGAAGCGGATGCCCTCGGCCAGCTGCTGCCACACCATCTCATCGAACGGGGTGCGGGCGTAGGCCCGAACCGCGGCCTCCACCTCGGCGGCGAAGTCCGCGTTGTCCCACTCCCGCCTCGCAAAGCCCACCAAGGCAAAACTCGGCGGCAGCAGCCCGCGGTTGGCCAGGTCGTACACGGCCGGCATCAGCTTCTTGCGGGCAAGGTCCCCGGTGACTCCGAAGAGCACCAGGGAGGAAGGCCCGGCAATTCGGTTCAGCCGGCGGTCGCGCGGATCCCGGAGCCGATTATGTCCTGACCTCACACTCGAATCAACGTAAGTAACAGACATTGGTGTCTTCTAACTCTCGACAGGTAGTGCGACCGAGAGTCACGAGAGCATCTGCTCCCAGGTCTCCCCAAAGGGGACCGTGTCGCTGAACTCGAGCGTGTACCGGCCAGGATCATGGCGGGTAACCAGGATGCCGGTACACCGTTGGGCCATCGTTACCTGCCGGAGCACGGCCTCTGCATCGTCGAGCAACTCGTTAAGTTGATCAGGCTTGGTAACGAGGACTTCCAAATGCTCGATGGTCTGACTACGCATGATGAACAACTTCCCTCCCAGGGATTTGGGTCCCCAATGCGCCCACCCCTCATCGTTGGGGTGTGCTGTGTTTTAGATCGAATACAGCGTGACGGGATCATCACGAACAAACAGATGACGGCAGCCTGTGCCGTTCTCGATGACCCATATCAATCGGCCGTCGTCAGCACGGTCATCAACATAAGCTGCGTACAGGAGCGAATCGATGGACTAGACTTCAACGCACTCCCCGTGTTGAAGGGAAGCCCACTCCCGGACGGGCTGCTGGTCGGGGAATCTGCGACTTCCCCTGAACGGTCCCAGTGTTTGTTGGCTCATGTCTTAGTTCTTCCGACGAACCGGTAGTGCCCGCGGTGACGTCTCTGCGCCGGGGCCCAGGCAAGGAATTCCACGACTGCTGGCCCCCCCCCCGAAGTTGCAGGGCCTGCACCCCGGAGGTGGCGTCCCGCGGCTTTTAAAGGTGCGGGACGCCACCGTCAATCGGAGGGTTAGGAGATGGCGGCGCGGAGTTGCTTGGCTGCCAGGGCTGGATCTGCTGCCCCATAAATCGCGCCGCCGGCGACGGCGACATCGGCGCCTGCACGCTGGACGGCTTCGATGGTACTCAGGCTCACGCCGCCGGCCAC